>NZ_JBBNLR010000049.1:0-868 GCF_040092375.1 Collinsella sp. CLA-ER-H5 | reverse complement strand
GGCCCCATCAAGAAGGCATGCGGGCTGATGAAAGTCTCGAAATCCGGTTTCTACGAGTATCTCGGCCGGAAGAAGTCCGACGCCCAGATAGAGCGGGAGGCGATCGAAGGTTTCGTCGTCGAGGCCTTCGAGCGGCACAAGGGCCGTTACGGCTACCGGCGCATCAACCGCGAACTGCGAAAAAGCGGCATCGTCGTGAGCGAGAAGCGCGTGCTCCGCATCATGCAGAAGCTCGGACTTGCCGGAAAGGGCGCGACCCGAAAACACCGCATCCAGAAGAAGGTCGAGCCGGGAGACCCTCGGTTGAACCTGGTAGAGCGCGCTTTCACCGTGGGCGAGCGCAACAGGCTTTGGGTGGGCGACATCACCTACATACCCACAAGAGAAGGGTGGCTCTATCTCGCAGCCGTGATAGACGCCTTCTCCCGCAAGGTCGTGGGCTGGTCAATGTCCGAGCGCATCACCGAGAAGGTCGCGATCGACGCGATGGAGCAGGCGGTCGGCAGGGAGGGTCCGCCAGATGACGGCAGCCTCGTCTTCCATGACGATCAGGGCGCGCAGTACACCTCCCGTTCCTTCCAGCGGTGTCTGGACTCGCATGGCATAGTCCAGTCGGTATCAAGGCCCGGCACGCCGCTGGACAACGCGGTGGCCGAGTCGTTCTTCAAGACGCTGAAAAGGGAATTGGTGAAAGAGAGGAGCTATGGGACGAGGGACGAGGCCAAGCAGGACATCTTCAAGTACATAGAGCTCTATTACAATAGGGTGCGCATGCATTCCACCCTGGGCTACATGTCTCCAGTGGAATACGAGCGGCAATACGCTTGAGGATCCTTAAAAGAAAGTCCAGTTTATCCTTCCCACTCCA
>NZ_JBBNLR010000048.1:0-905 GCF_040092375.1 Collinsella sp. CLA-ER-H5 | reverse complement strand
GAAGGCGTTCTGGATCATGCCGACCTGCGGGCCGTTGCCGTGGGTGATGATGATCTCGTTGCCCTGCTCGATGAGACCGAGGAGAGCGTGGGCGGTGTTGCTCACGGCCTCGATCTGCTCGACGGGGTTGTTGCCGAGGGCGTTGCCGCCAAGGGCGACGACAATACGATCGGGCTTGCCAAGAGGCTTAGACATTGCTGGAATCCTTTCTGTAAAAGGCCTACAACCCATTAATAACCCGCGTCCGTGCGATACGCGAGTTTATTAAGGTTTATATTCTCTTTATCGCTCATTTTATTCATTTTGAAAATAGCGGAACGGTGAACGGTCGTTTTTATCCGCTCAGCGTACAGAACTCCAGCTCAGACATATCTACGTAATTTACGTGCGACTTTATTTAAATGAAGCGAGGATTATGTCGGATTATGCAAACTACATCTCTGCTAAACACAAAACAGACAGCGCAATATCTTACTCGCACTATACGAGATTCTATGCACATATAAGTCGAGTATGCACCCCTGCAAAAACAAGGGGCTTTTCATCCAGCATAAGGAATAAAGAAGAGCTCCGAAAAGGCGGCAACAGCCAAGTCCCCCATCCATCCCCAAAGTGGCGCGAGGTTTCGCGGCAAAGCCGCGAAACAGCGAAAGGGACGGAATACCCGCCAACTACGTCCTTCATCCGCCCACACAATCCGAGGACGTAGTCGTAGCAGGATCTGAGGGCTGACCTTCGCGGACACTCCGCAGGACGAAAGAACCCCCGCCGCACGTAGTGTGAACTGCGCCCCAATTCTTGGACGGGCTAATAAGCGGCCTACGCCGCACATAGGGACTGATTCCGGAATTCCTCCGGGGTCAGTCCCTTCAGTTTAACCTGCCTCCTTCTCGTGTTCCAATGGA
>NZ_JBBNLR010000047.1:0-916 GCF_040092375.1 Collinsella sp. CLA-ER-H5 | reverse complement strand
CCCCCATGAAGTCGGAGTTGCTAGTAATCGCGGATCAGCATGCCGCGGTGAATGCGTTCCCGGGCCTTGTACACACCGCCCGTCACACCACCCGAGTCGTCTGCACCCGAAGTCGCCGGCCCAACCGAGAGGGGGGAGGCGCCGAAGGTGTGGAGGGTGAGGGGGGTGAAGTCGTAACAAGGTAGCCGTACCGGAAGGTGCGGCTGGATCACCTCCTTTCTAGGGAGATACGTTCTTAGAGAGACAAACTTTAACTCGAATGGAGGGCAGGAGCCCGTCCGGTAGATGTCGCCCGGAGGAAGTCCCCGCAGCACCCGGTCCCCGGGGTCGCACCCGCGTACCTTGAGAGCCGCATAGCGATAGGAGAGAGATGGAAGATCTCTTCCAGACTCGATTCTTTTCTGCGATTTATCAGACAGAATGATAGCAATCATTCATCCGATCCAAACAAGAAGAATTCACTTATAAATGAGTGAGGAGCATCTGATCGCGAGCACAGTGAAGACACTGTGCCGCGGTATGAGATACCCGAATTGCGACATACGAGCGCTATTCATGATATCGATTAATTAGATTAATTAGCGACACGTGGATATCCCGCGGGCCCGAGAGCGGTCCCGCAAGATACCACGGGCGCACGGCGGATGCCTTGGCACAGGGAGCCGATGAAGGACGCGGCAAGCTGCGATAATCCCCGGCGAGGAGCACACATCCTTCGACCCGGGGGTCTCCGAATGGGCGAACCCATCCACAGCAGTGTGGATATCCCCACCCCGAACACATAAGGGTGGGGAGGACAACCCGGGGAACTGAAACATCTAAGTACCCGGAGGAGAGGAAATCAATCTCGAGACTCCCCGAGTAGCGGCGAGCGAAAGGGGACCGATGGCCAAACCGTCGAGCGGGCATACCCGGC
>NZ_JBBNLR010000046.1:0-959 GCF_040092375.1 Collinsella sp. CLA-ER-H5 | reverse complement strand
TGCGGACCGGATTTCCCTGGTCCGCGGGCCGCGCTCCATCACGGGGACGTCCAGAACCCCGCCGAGCCACCCCCATCCGTCGCCCCGTCGGTCGTAGCGCCGCGTGCGCGGTGCAGGAATGTCTGCCTGCTGCGCGTCGGCTACGCCTCCCGGCCTCGCCTTAGCCCCCGACTGACCCTGGGAGGATTAGCCTTGCCCAGGAAACCTCGGGTTCACGGCGGACGAGTTACTCTCTCGTCTCTCGCTACTCATGCCAGCATTCTCACTCCCATGCGCTCCACCGTCGGTCGCCCTCCGGCTTCTCCGCCCATGGGAAGCTCCCCTACCGATTCTAATGAATTAAAATCCCGCCGCTTCGGTGTCCAGCTTAGCCCCGTGTATTGTCGGCGCATGTCCACTCGACCAGTGAGCTGTTACGCACTCTTTGAATGCATGGCTGCTTCTAAGCCAACATCCTGGTTGTCTGGGCGGACGCACATCCTTTGCCACTCGGCTGGAACTTGGGGACCTTAGCGGGCGGTCCGGGCTGTTTCCCTCTCGAGCACACAGCTTAGCCCACATGCTCTGACTGCCGCGCTCTGGGCCGCCGGCATTCGGAGTTCGGTTGGATTCGGTAGGCGGCGAAGCCCCCTCGTCCATCCGGTGCTCTACCTCCGGCGGTGAACGCGCGACGCTAGCCCTAAAGCTATTTCGGGGAGAACGAGATATCTCCGGGTTTGATTGGCCTTTCACCCCTATCCGCAGGTCATCGCCGCCGTTTTCAACCGACGTGCGTTCGGCCCTCCACGGGGTCTTACCCCCGCTTCAGCCTGCCCACGGATAGCTCACCCGGCTTCGCGTCCGCGGCGCGGGACTCAAGTCGCCCTGTTAAGGCTCGCTTTCGCTCCGGCTCCCTTTCGGTTAACCTCGCCCCGCGCCAGCGACTCGCTGGCTCATTCTACAAAAGGCACGCCGTCACA
>NZ_JBBNLR010000045.1:0-921 GCF_040092375.1 Collinsella sp. CLA-ER-H5 | reverse complement strand
CTCCATAGCCTCTCCACCTGCGGAAACGGTGCGACGGCCAGGTGCCGGGGGCTATTCCCGCGTTGCGCTAGCTGCGGAAACGCGGGGCCCGTTCAGGCTGTTGCGTTGAGATTGAAAATCAACCATTTACAAAAGCGACTCATAGAATTATTTCCTCCCGTTAAATAATAGATAACTATTAAAAATAGACAATACTTGCTCATAAGTAACGGTACTTAAATTGTTTACTTTGGCGTGTTTCATTGCTTGATGAAACTGATTTTTAGTAAACAGTTGACGATATTCTCGATTGACCCATTTTGAAACAAAGTACGTATATAGCTTCCAATATTTATCTGGAACATCTGTGGTATGGCGGGTAAGTTTTATTAAGACACTGTTTACTTTTGGTTTAGGATGAAAGCATTCCGCTGGCAGCTTAAGCAATTGCTGAATCGAGACTTGAGTGTGCAAGAGCAACCCTAGTGTTCGGTGAATATCCAAGGTACGCTTGTAGAATCCTTCTTCAACAATCAGATAGATGTCAGACGCATGGCTTTCAAAAACCACTTTTTTAATAATTTGTGTGCTTAAATGGTAAGGAATACTCCCAACAATTTTATACCTCTGTTTGTTAGGGAATTAAAACTGTAGAATATCTTGGTGAATTAAAGTGACACGAGTATTCAGTTTTAATTTTTCTGACGATAAGTTGAATAGATGACTGTCTAATTCAATAGACGTTACCTGTTTACTTATTTTAGCCAGTTTCGTCGTTAAATGCCCTTTACCTGTTCCAATTTCGTAAACGGTATCGGTTTCTTTTAAATTCAATTGTTTTATTATTTGGTTGAGTACTTTTTCACTCGTTAAAAAGTTTTGAGAATATTTTATATTTTTGTTCATGTAATCACTCCTTCTTGGTAGTGTCGAGAAAGTTGG
>NZ_JBBNLR010000044.1:0-1258 GCF_040092375.1 Collinsella sp. CLA-ER-H5 | reverse complement strand
CCTTGATTCTCATTTTCATTGCAACAGCCTCAGGACTCAGCGCAACGCGTTGCGCTGAGTCCTGAGGCGCGAATCCGGGTAGGCAACCCCAGAGGGGCCGGAATCCCCCGGCCCGCGATGGAGGGAGGCCGGCATGTCCAGACCCAAGCCGTCCGGAAGGTCGTACGGGAGGCTCACGAGGCACGAGAGGAACACGGTCGAGAGGATGCTCGACCGCAACCGCAGCGCCCGCGAGATCGCCGCGGAGCTCGGCAGGTCGCCATCGACCGTGACCAGGGAGGTGGCGGCGCACCGCTACGTCACCGCGCCGCGCTCGCGCTACGGCGAGCCCGCGCCCGCGGACCTCTCGGGGGCCTGCCCCAGGCTCTCCGCGTGGCCGAGGTGCTGCAACGGCTGCTCGCACAGGAGGGGCTACGGCTGCTCGAGGAGGCCCAGGGTGTTCTACAGCGCCAGGAGGGCGCAGGAGGCGGCCGACGCCGAGCTCTCGGCGAGCAGGTCCGGGATCGACGAGACCGAGGAGGGCGCCGCCGCCAAGCTCGCGGCCATCAGGGACGGGCTCGCGCGCGGGCTCTCCCCGCAGCAGATAGCGGCGACGACCCCCGGGCTCAGCGCCTCCACCGTCTACAGGTGGGTGGACGCCGGCTACGACGGCATGACGAACATGGAGCTCAGGCGCAAGGTCGGCTACAGGCCGAGGTCGCGCCGGGCCCCGAAGAGGGCGACGTCCCACTCGTCGCGCAGGTCGCACGCGTCGTTCCTCGCGCTCGGCGAGGACGCCTGCGCCGCGGCCTGGGAGATGGACACCGTCGAGGGCCCCAGGGGCGACTCCGCCAGGCTCCTCACGCTCCTGCACCGCCCGAGCCGCTTCCAGCTGGCCCTGCCGCTGCCGGACGGCACGTGCGCCTCGGTCCTGGCGGCGCTCTCCTCCCTGCGCGGGGTCCTCGGCGAGGACGGCGCGAGGCGCGCCTTCGGCGCCGTGCTCACCGACAACGGGAGCGAGTTCGCCGACGAGGGCGCCATCGCGGCGCTGATCGGCGAGCGGGACGGCGAGACCAGGCTCTTCTACTGCGACCCCCGGCAGAGCCAGCAGAAGGGCGCGTGCGAGAAGAACCACGTGGAGATCAGGAAGCTGCTGCCCAAGGGCGCCGGGGCCAGGTTCGACCGGCTGACGGCGGCGGACTGCGCGCTGCTCATGTCGCAGGTGAACTCCGAGCCGAGGGGGGCGCTCGGGTTCCTGACGCCGGCGCGCGTGCTGCGG
>NZ_JBBNLR010000043.1:0-1329 GCF_040092375.1 Collinsella sp. CLA-ER-H5 | reverse complement strand
GAAGCGAGTGGCGAACGGCTGAGTAACACGTGGAGAACCTGCCCCCTCCCCCGGGATAGCCGCCCGAAAGGACGGGTAATACCGGATACCCCGGGGTGCCGCATGGCACCCCGGCTAAAGCCCCGACGGGAGGGGATGGCTCCGCGGCCCATCAGGTAGACGGCGGGGTGACGGCCCACCGTGCCGACAACGGGTAGCCGGGTTGAGAGACCGACCGGCCAGATTGGGACTGAGACACGGCCCAGACTCCTACGGGAGGCAGCAGTGGGGAATCTTGCGCAATGGGGGGAACCCTGACGCAGCGACGCCGCGTGCGGGACGGAGGCCTTCGGGTCGTAAACCGCTTTCAGCAGGGAAGAGTCAAGACTGTACCTGCAGAAGAAGCCCCGGCTAACTACGTGCCAGCAGCCGCGGTAATACGTAGGGGGCGAGCGTTATCCGGATTCATTGGGCGTAAAGCGCGCGTAGGCGGCCCGGCAGGCCGGGGGTCGAAGCGGGGGGCTCAACCCCCCGAAGCCCCCGGAACCTCCGCGGCTTGGGTCCGGTAGGGGAGGGTGGAACACCCGGTGTAGCGGTGGAATGCGCAGATATCGGGTGGAACACCGGTGGCGAAGGCGGCCCTCTGGGCCGAGACCGACGCTGAGGCGCGAAAGCTGGGGGAGCGAACAGGATTAGATACCCTGGTAGTCCCAGCCGTAAACGATGGACGCTAGGTGTGGGGGGACGATCCCCCCGTGCCGCAGCCAACGCATTAAGCGTCCCGCCTGGGGAGTACGGCCGCAAGGCTAAAACTCAAAGGAATTGACGGGGGCCCGCACAAGCAGCGGAGCATGTGGCTTAATTCGAAGCAACGCGAAGAACCTTACCAGGGCTTGACATATGGGTGAAGCGGGGGAGACCCCGTGGCCGAGAGGAGCCCATACAGGTGGTGCATGGCTGTCGTCAGCTCGTGTCGTGAGATGTTGGGTTAAGTCCCGCAACGAGCGCAACCCCCGCCGCGTGTTGCCATCGGGTGATGCCGGGAACCCACGCGGGACCGCCGCCGTCAAGGCGGAGGAGGGCGGGGACGACGTCAAGTCATCATGCCCCTTATGCCCTGGGCTGCACACGTGCTACAATGGCCGGTACAGAGGGATGCCACCCCGCGAGGGGGAGCGGATCCCGGAAAGCCGGCCCCAGTTCGGATTGGGGGCTGCAACCCGCCCCCATGAAGTCGGAGTTGCTAGTAATCGCGGATCAGCATGCCGCGGTGAATGCGTTCCCGGGCCTTGTACACACCGCCCGTCACACCACCCGAGTCGTCTGCACCCGAAGTCGCCGGCCCAACCG
>NZ_JBBNLR010000041.1:0-1449 GCF_040092375.1 Collinsella sp. CLA-ER-H5 | reverse complement strand
TGAACTGCCTCCCATTTCTTGGACACAAGAAATGGGAGGCCTTTTTATGGCTGGAAACGCTTTGTACGACGTCGGAATGAGACTGCGAGCGGCAGAGCTGCACGACGAGGGGCACGGCCGCGCGGCGATCGCGGCCCTTCTCGGGATGCCGGAGGAAACCGTGAGAGAATGGCTGTGCACCTACAGGTCTGCTGGTATCGAGGTTCTGGCCATGATGGGAAAGAAGCACACCGCCTATTCGTTCGAGACGAAGCTGGCCGCCGTCAGGGCGGTCGTCGACGAGGGCATGACGAAGCCCGAGGCCATGGAGAAGTTCGGGATAGCCTCGCCAAGCCCTTTCAAGAAATGGCTGAAGGCGTACAGGGAGGAGGGCCCGGAGGCGCTCAGGCCAAAGCCAAGGGGGAGGCCGAGGGGGTCCGGCTCCCCGTCCGGGGAGACGACGCGCGAGCAGGAGCTCGAGCGCAGGATCAAGAGGCTCGAGGCGGAGAACGCCTACCTAAAAAAATCGATCGCCCTGAAGGCGGAGAAACGCTCTCGAACGGCGAGAAGGCCGCGGTCGTGAGCGGGCTTTCAGGGCAATACCCCCTCGCCGACCTGCTCGAGTGCGCCGGCCTGGCGAGGTCGAGCTACTACTACGCGCTGTCGCACCCGAAGGCTCCCACCAGGCCCGAGCTCTGGGAGGCCGCCGCCGAGATATTCTCGCGCACCGCCAACGGGTGCGGCCACAGGCAGATCGCCATGTGCCTGCGCGCCGAGCAGGGCGTGCGCATAGCCGACAAGACGACGCTGAAGATGATGCGCGAGATGGGCATCAGCTGCGGGATCCGCCGCGAGACCGACTACCACAGGTACAACTCGTACAGGGGCAAGGTCGGAAAGACCTTCGAGAACGTCATCGGCAGGGACTTCGCCGCCGGCGGGCCGTGGGAGAAGATGGGCACCGACGTCACCGAGTTCAAGCAGCCCTGGGGCAAGGCCTACTTCGCGCCGGTCTACGATTTCGGCAGCAAGGAGATCGTCGCCTGGTCCACGTCGCTGCATCCCAACATGGCCCAGCAGCACGAGCTGCTCGACCAGCTCGTGTCCAAGATGCCCGAGGGCTCCAGGCCGGTCCTGCACTCGGACATGGGCTGGCAGTACCAGCAGGCCGGGTGGTGCAAGCGGTTGGAGGAGGCCGGCGTGGTGCAGAGCATGTCCCGGAAGGGCAACTGCATCGACAACGGCGCGACGGAGCAGGTGTTCGGCCATATGAAGGACGAGTTCTTTCGCGGAAGAAAATGGCCCTGCTTCGAAGACTTCAAGAGGGACCTGGACGAATACATCATCCATTGGAACACGAGAAGGAGGCAGGTTAAACTGAAGGGACTGACCCCGGAGGAATTCCGGAATCAGTCCCTATGTGCGGCGTAGGCCGCTTATTAGCCCGTCCAAGAATTGGGGCGCAGTTCA
>NZ_JBBNLR010000040.1:0-2368 GCF_040092375.1 Collinsella sp. CLA-ER-H5 | reverse complement strand
GCCTCTCGGCGGCCTTGCGAAAAACAAATCCAAGTTAGACCATTTCAAATGGTTCGATGTCTGCCCGGATGCGACACTGAAGTTAGTGTCCATCCTCGCAGTATCCGGTTCTCAAGGTGCACGCCTGGCGGCTGATCCGGTCCGACCGGGCCGCGCGGCAAGGAGATATATTGCCAGACCGGAGGGCCCCCGTGGGCGGGAATCTGGGCGTACACATTTCCTACACATCTTGTGATCCTCAGCTGTATTTGCCAGTAATAAAGAGGGGACCTCGTTTCCGAGATCCCCTCCTCCGTCTATCTATAGAAATAGGCTTTCAAAGCCTTAGGCCAATAGCTTGCGACCGGACTCCTCAATCGCGTCAAGTGCGGCATCAGCCTCGGCGGCATCAGCGCCCTTAGCGAAGATGTACAGCTTAATCTTGGGCTCGGTGCCGGAAGGACGGACGATACCCTTGTTGCCGCCCTCAAGATCGAACTCAATGACATTAGCCTTCGGCAGGCCGTTCACGCAGGTGTTGTAATCCACGACGGCCTCAATCTTGGAACCGGCGAGCTCCGCGGGCGGGTTCTCGCGCAGACCGGCCATGATGCCGGCCATCTTCGCCGCACCCTCAGCGCCCGGATAGCTCAGCGAAATCGTCTTGTTATGATAGTAGCCATACTTCTCGTAAAGCTCGTGCATCGCATCGGCAAGGTTCTTGCCCTGGAGCTTATAATACTGCGCCATCTGGCAAATCAGAAGCGAAGTGCTCACGGCATCCTTGTCGCGCACGTGGTCACCGGCCAGATAGCCGTAGCTCTCCTCAAAACCGAAGATAAAGCGATCCACCTCGCCAGCATCGGAAAGAGAAGTAATGATGTCGCCGATGTACTTGAAGCCCGTCAGGCAGCGGCGAAGCTCAAAACCGTACTCGTCGGCCAGAGCGTCAACCATGGCGGAAGAAACGATAGTAGTAACGGCGACCTTCTTAGTGAGGTCCTCACCGCGGGCAGCACGGGTCTTGCAGATATAGTCGAGCAGCAGAACGCCCATCTCATTGCCGGTCAGCAGCAGATAGTCATCGCCATTCTTAACGGCAACGCCAACACGGTCGGCGTCGGGATCGGTTGCAAGCAGCAAATCAGGGTGAACCTGCTCGCAGAGATCGATGCCCTTCTGCATGGCCTGACGGATCTCGGGGTTAGGATACGGGCAGGTCGGGAAATCGCCGTTAGGCTCCTTCTGCTCGGGAACAACCGTGACATCGGTGATGCCAGCGCGCTCGAGCACCGTCGTGACGGGAATGAGGCCAGTGCCGTTGAGCGGAGTGTAGACGAGCTTAAGCGGAGCGCCAGCGATCTCCTCGGCAGAAAGGTTAGTCACGCCGCGGGCGAGAACGGCGTCGTAATAACGCTCGAGGCACGAGTCATCGATCCATTTGACCAGACCCTGCTCAAGAGCCTCATCGAAGTCCATGGACTTCACGCCGGTAAACGTATCGGTCTCGGCGATAGCCCTAGAAATTGCATCGGCAGCCTCGCTGGTGATCTGGCAGCCGTCGGGGCCATAGGCCTTATAGCCATTATACGGCGCCGGGTTATGGCTAGCGGTCATGCAAATGCCACCGGAGCACTTAAGGTCGCGGACGGCCCAGGAGAGCGTCGGCACAGGAGAAATCTTGGGATACACGAGGGCAGTCACGCCGTTTGCTGCAAGAATGGCAGCCGTCGTCTTAACGAACAGCTCACCTTTATTGCGGCTATCGCGAGCGATGGCGACCGTCGGATGCTCGAAGGTCGCATTGAGGTAGTCAGCGAATCCCTGGGTCGCACGACCGACCGTATAGATATTCATACGGTTAGTGCCCGCACCGATAGTGCCGCGAAGGCCGGCAGTACCGAAGGCGAGATCCTGGAAGAAAGCGTCGGTGATGGCGTCCTCATCACCCTGCTCCTTCATCGTGTTAAGCTCAGCGAGGAGCTCCTCGTCCTTGACATTGGCAATCCAAGTATCAAGCAGCTCATGAACATCTGCCATATGAGTCCTTCCGTCACAATCAATAAAACGACCCGTGTAAAACAGGACAAGCGCAGCAGTGCGCTAAAGCAAATATTAGTCCATTGAGAACAAAGAACCGACCACAGAACGGTGAACGTTTATATTCACCGGTGGATGATTGAAGTGATTTAATTGCTTAGTGAATGCCGCCCTTAACGCAAAAAGGGGGAGGCCGCGAGGCCTCCCCCTTCTCAGTTCGATGACGGCTCGGTGCCGTCCACCGGTCAGCGGCGCCCTGGCCTCCCACGGGCTGGCCCCGCAGTACTCTCGGCGCGATGGGGCTTAGCTTCCGGGTTCGGAACGGGACCGGGCGTGCCCCCCATGCTCT
>NZ_JBBNLR010000003.1:0-121963 GCF_040092375.1 Collinsella sp. CLA-ER-H5 | reverse complement strand
GTCCATCCCGAACGCGGTAGAATGCTTTGGCATGGGAGCCTCCCAACCTCGTTGCGGCGCGGCTGCGCCTATGGCACTTCGACATCATTGTCGCAGCCCCGACCCGCGGTCACGAGCGGGGGCTCCTGTCGTTTCCGTGCCCCTGGATTGGGTCATAGTGTCTGACGTTGCCAAGACATTAGCGTCAACGAACTAGTCATTAGGTACCTAGTTATTGGGTGAAAAAAGGGGACGCTGCGGATTGGTTCCGCGGCGTCCCCTTTGCGTTGGCGTGTCGGTTATGCCTTACAGTTCGTAGAGCGTGGTGAACTTGTCCTGCAGGTGGCTGCAGTAGTAGCGGGCATCGAACGCCATGCCGCACGCGCCCTTGATGAGCTCCGGCGCGTCCTTGGCGCGGCCCCACTGCCAAATGTGCTCGCCCAGCCAGGCGCGGACAGGTGTCAGGTCGCCGCTCGCGCAGGCGCCGGTAAGGTCGACACCGTCGCGGCACATGGCCGGCACAAACATGGCATCGTAGGCACTGCCCAGCGCATACGTGGGGAAGTAGCCAAACGAGCCGCCGCTCCAGTGCGTATCCTGTAGGCAGCCGTGCGTGTCGTCGGGAACGGGAATGCCCAGGTACTCATCCATAAAGCGATTCCAAAGCGCGGGGATGTCCTTGGCCGTGGCCTCGCCGGTAAACAGCATGCGCTCGATCTCGTAGCGCACCATAACGTGCAGCGGATAGGTGAGCTCGTCGGCCTCGGTGCGGATCAGCGAAGGCTGCGCGATGTTCACGGCGTGGTAGAGCGTGTCCTCGTCGACGTCGCCGTAGACCTCGGGTGCGTGGCGGCGCAGCACCTCGAGCAGCGGTCCCATAAAGGCACGGCTGCGGCCCACGGTGTTCTCAAAGAAGCGGCTCTGGCTCTCGTGGATGCCCATGGAGGTGCCGCCCTCCAGGCAGGTGCGCGCATAGGCGGGATTGACGCCCAGCTCGTACATGGTGTGCCCCGCCTCGTGGATGATGCTGTAGACGTTGGAGATGCAATCGTCCTCGTAGATGTGTGTCGCGATGCGCGCGTCACCCACGGCAAAGCCCTCGCTAAACGGGTGCTCGGTAAAGGCAAGCGTGGTGTCGTCCAGGTTCAGGCCGACGAGCTTCATCAGGTCGAAGCTCATGGCGCGCTGGGCGGCCTCGGGCACGCGGGCGTGCAAAAAGTCGGCAGCGGGCTGCTGGCCGCGCTCGCCGATGGCGTGCACGAGCGGCACGACCGTGGCCTTGACCTCCTCGCAAAACGCGTCGAAGCTCTCGGCAGAAAGGCCGCGCTCGTACTGGTCGAGCCAAACGTCGTATGGGTCGCGCTTGGGGTCCATGAGTTCGGCCTGATGCTTAAGTTGGGCGACGATTCTATCCACATAGGGCTCAAAGCTCGCCCAGTCGTTGGCCGTCTTGGCCTTATGCCACACGGCGTCGGCCTCGCAGGTGAGCCTGGTCCAGGCCTCGGCCTCCTCGGTAGGAATAACGCTTGCCTCGCGCTGGTCGCGGCCGAGCACGCGAATCTCGTCGAGCAGCTGCGGGTCGTCTACGTGTCCGCCTGCAACCGTCTCGCGCGCTAACGAGCGTACGAGCTCAACGGACTTCTCGCTGGTCAGCAGCTTGTGATGTTCGCCGGCAAGCGTGCCCATGGCGTCGGCACGGGCGGCAGCGCCGTTGGCAGGAGCAATCGTCGCCCCATCGAACTCGGCAATCTTGAGCAGGTACTCGCGAGTCCACAGCTTGCCCTCGAGTTTGCGGAACTTTTTGACGGCCTTGTCGACTTTAGCGGCCTTGACGCCCTTGGCGGCCTTTGCCACGGCGGCCTTGGCCTTCTTATCGAGTTTCTTTCCCATACCGTATCCTTAATCTCGCAGGCCGAGCGCCGCAGGCGGGTGCGCGGCCAGTTTGCACAGCTACCTGCCTTGTACCCAGCGCGAACAAAACGGAACGCGGCGATGCACTCGCGAAATGTGTTATCCTATAGCCCAATGCGTTGACGGAGAGGGTTTTGCCCGCCGCGTCGCCGGCAAGAGAGGGAAGGTCATGGGCTGCAAGCCTTCCTGCGGTGGCAAGGGCCAAGCGTTCACTCCCGAGCAGCGACCTCAACGGGCACGCGGCCAGTGGCAGCAAAGTCCCAGTAGGGAAGCCGTGAGCCTCGCGACAAGAGGCACAGAGTGGGCGCGGCGGGCCAGACATCCGCCGGGTCAAACAAGGTGGTACCGCGGAATTCAACCGTCCTTGGGCAATGTACATGCCCGAGGGCGGTTTTTTTTGTTACCGAACCGGGCCGCGCATCCGCAACATCGGGCGGCGTCAGCCGTCCCGGAGCGCGGATGCGCGAGAGACGAAAGGGAAGACATGAGTCTGATTGATGATCTGGTCAAACTCGAGGAAGAGGCCAAGGAGCTCGTCACTAGCGCTGACGACGCCGCCAAGCTCGAGGCCGCGCGCGTTGAGCTGCTCGGCCGCAAGGGCCGTATCACCGGCCTGATGCGCATGATGGGCAAGCTCGCTCCCGAGGATCGTCCCATGATGGGCAAACGCGCCAACGAGATGCGCCAGCTGATCGAGGGCATGCTCGACGAGCGCACCACCGAGATGAAGGCCGCCGCCCTCAAGCACGTACTCGAGCACGAGGCCGTCGACATCACGCTGCCGGGCATCCGTCCGCAGATCGGTCACCAGCACCTGATCAAGCAGATCATCGAGGAGGCCGAGGACATCTTCTGCGGCATCGGCTACACCGTCGAGTCCGGCCCCATGGTCGATACTTCCTACTACAACTTCACCGCGCTCAACGCGCCCATGGATCACCCGAGCCGCTCGGCTCGCGACACGTTCTATGTGGTCGACAACAACCCCGGCAGCGTCGCGCATCCCGAGGCTCACGCTCACGGTGAGTCCGACGTGCTGCTGCGCACCCAGACCTCGGGCGTGCAGATCCACACCATGGAGTCGCAGAAGCCGCCCATCTACATGATCTGCCCGGGCACCGTCTACCGTCCCGACACGGCCGACGCCTGCCATCTGCCGCAGTTCAACCAGATTGAGGGCCTGGTCGTCGACGAGGGCATCACCTTTGGCGATCTTAAGGGCACGCTCGACTACTTTGTTAAGTGCATGTTTGGCGAGGATCGCAAGACGCGTTACCGCCCGCACTTCTTCCCCTTCACCGAGCCCAGCTGCGAGGTGGACGTGAGCTGCCACGTGTGCGGCGGCAAGGGCTGCAACTTCTGCAAGCACAGCGGCTGGATCGAGATCCTGGGCTGCGGTATGGTCGACCCCAACGTCCTGATCAACTGCGGCATCGACCCCGAGAAGTACACCGGCTTCGCCTTTGGTATTGGCGCCGAGCGCGTCGCGGCACTGCGCTACGACCTGCCCGACCTGCGCACGTTGATGACTGGTGACATGAGGTTCTTGAACCAGTTCTAGAACGCTTTCTTCTTAGTTGCAGTTTCCGGCTCAAAGCCGCATTTATGAAAGGAGACCAGTTAGATGCGCGTTTCTTACGACTGGCTCAAGACCATGATCGATATTCCGGAGGATCCCAAGACCCTTTCGGACGAATATATCCGTACCGGTACCGAGGTCGAGGCGATCGACACCGTGGGCGAGTCCTTCGACCACGTGGTGACCGCCAAGGTGCTCACCAAGACCCCGCACCCCGATAGCGACCACATGTATGTGTGCTCGGTCGACGTGGGCGACAAGAACCTCGACGCCGATGGCAACCCCGCCCCGCTGCAGATCGTCTGCGGCGCACAGAACTTCGAGGCTGGTGACCACATCGTCACGGCCATGATCGGCGCTGTCCTGCCCGGCGACGTCAAGATCAAGAAGAGCAAGCTTCGCGGCGTCGTGTCCATGGGCATGAACTGCTCCGCGCGCGAGCTCGGCCTGGGCGGCGACCACTCCGGCATCATGATCCTGCCCGAGGATACGCCCTGCGGCATGCCGTTTGCCGAGTACGTGGGCTCGAGCGACACCGTGCTCGACTGCGAGATCACGCCCAACCGCCCCGACTGCCTGTCCATGATCGGCATGGCCCGCGAAACCGGTGCCATCTTCGACCGCGATTTCCACGTTGAGCTGCCCGCCATCAAGGTCGAGACCGGCCGCGCGACCGACGACGAGCTTTCGGTCGAGATTGCCGACGAGGGCCTGTGCGACCGCTACGTCGCCCGCATCGTGCGCAACGTGAAGGTCGGTCCCTCGCCCGACTGGATGGTCAAGCGCCTCAACGCCCTGGGCGTGCGCCCGCACAACAACATCGTCGATATCACCAACTACGTGATGATGCTCACCGGCCAGCCGCTGCACGCCTTTGACCTCGACACCTTTGCCGAGCGCGATGGCCACCGTCGCGTGGTGGTTCGCGCCGCCCAGCAGGACGAGAAGTTCACGACTCTCGACGGCGAGGAGCGCGTGCTCGACGCCGGCATGGGCCTCATCACCGACGGCGAGCGTCCCGTGGCGCTGGCCGGTGTCATGGGCGGTATGGATTCCGAGATCGAGGACGATACCGTCGATGTGATGGTCGAGAGCGCCTGCTTCAACGCCGGCCGCACCTCGCACACCAGCCGTGACCTGTCGCTGATCTCCGACGCCTCCATCCGCTTTGAGCGCCAGGTCGACGAGACCGGCTGCGTGGACGTCGCCAATGTGACGTGCGCGCTTATCGAGGAGATCGCCGGCGGCGAGGTCGCCCCCGGCTATGTGGACGTGTTCCCCGCGCCCAAGACCATCGACAGCATCAAGCTGCGCCTGGCCCGCGTGCACGCCATCTGCGGTGCCGACATCGAGCCCGACTTTATCGAGCGCTCGCTCACCCGCCTGGGCTGCACCGTCGAGCGCGACGGCGAGGACTTTATGGTCACGCCGCCGAGCTTCCGTCCCGACCTGCCGCGTGAGATCGACCTGATCGAGGAAGTCCTGCGCCTATGGGGCATGGGTCGCGTCACGGCAACCATTCCGGCTGCCAAGAACCACATCGGCGGTCTGACGCGCGAGCAGAAGCTTACCCGCAAGGTCGGCGAGATCCTGCGCGCCTGTGGCCTCAACGAGACCACGACCTTTGGCTTTGCTGCCCCGGGCGACCTGGAGAAGATTGGCATGTCCACCGAGGGCCGCGGCTGCCCCGTGGTTCTCATGAACCCGCTGGTGGCCGAGCAGACCGAGATGCGCCGTTCGCTGCTGCCGGGCCTGCTGCAATCCGTGGCCTATAACGAGGCCCACGGCACGCCCAACGTGCACCTGTACGAGGTCGGCAGCTTGTTCCACGGTCGCGAGAACGCCAGCCTGCCCAAGGAGACCAAGTCCGTAGCGGGCGTGCTCTCGGGCCAGTGGAGCGAGCAGTCCTGGAACATGAAGTACCGTAAGCTGCGCTTCTTCTTTGGCAAGGGCATCGTTGAGGAGCTGCTTGCTCAGCTGCGCATCGAGAAGGTTCGATTCCGTCCCGTCGAGGGCGAGAGCTATGCCTTCCTGCAGCCGGGTCGTGCTGCCGAGGTGCTCTCGGGCGGTACCGTGCTGGGCTGGGTTGGCGAGATCCACCCCGAGGCGCGCGAGGCTATGGGCATTGACGAGGTCGTCGTTGCCTTTGAGCTCGACCTGGACAAGTTGATCAAGGGCGCCCGCAACCAGGAGAACTACCGTGAGTTCTCGCAGTACCCGGCCGTTGAGCACGACCTTGCTATCGTGGTCGACAACACTGTGACCTGCGAGGATCTTGAGCGTCGTATTACGAGTGCCGGCGGCAAGCTGCTCGAGGGCGTGCGCCTGTTCGATGTCTACCGCGATCCGGTCCGCATCGGCAAGGGCAAGAAATCCATGGCCTTTGCGCTTACGTATCGCTCCGACGACCACACGCTCACCAGCGAAGAGGTCGAAAAGGCGCACCAGAAGATCGTCACCAAGGTGTGCAAGGGCGTAAACGGCGAGGTCCGCGGCTAGGTCCTGCGCTGGGGTATGGGTCAGCGGTGGCTGCTGCCGAATCCTACGTGACTACTATGCCCGGTATAAGGCGCTGCTGAGCCTGCATATATGACACGCGCATTACATAACGGCGTGCTGCTTTGTCGGCAGTGCGCCGTTTTGCTATGATAGCCCGCGGCGTGTTACGAATCTGACAATACGTAACACTGACAAGGTGATTCAAGCGGCGTTGCAATTCCGTGCGCCGATAACCGGGAGGCGTACATGCACATTCCAGATAATTATCTGTCCCCGCAGACCGATGCCGTCATGGCAGTGGCGATGGTGCCCGTTTGGATCCACTGCATCAAGAAAGTGCGCGCCACGCTCGATCGCGAGCACATGGCTTTCCTGGGCATCTGCGCCGCGTTCTCCTTCCTGCTTATGATGTTCAATGTGCCGCTGCCCGGCGGCACCACAGGTCACGCCGTCGGCGGCGCGCTCATTGCACTGCTGCTAGGCCCCGAGGCCGCGGCTATCGCTGTCTCGGTTGCGCTGGCGCTGCAGGCGCTGCTGTTTGGCGACGGCGGCGTTCTGTCGTTTGGCGCTAACTGCTTTAACATGGCCTTTGTGCTGCCGTTTGTCGCTGCTATCGTGTTCCGTGCGCTCAACAGCCGCCTGCACGACAAGAGCTGGGGCACCTCGGTTTCTGCCGTCGTGAGCGGTTGGGTCGGCCTGTGCCTGGCGGCCCTGTGCGCGGCAATCGAGTTTGGTATTCAGCCGATGCTCTTTACCAACGCTTCGGGCGCGCCGCTGTACTGCCCCTTCCCGCTGTCCGTGGCTATTCCGGCCATGTTGATCCCGCATATGCTGGTTGCCGGCGTGATCGAGGGCGTGGCGACGGCCGCCATCTACGGTTTCATTAAGAAGACGGCGCCGAGCGTTATCGTCGGGCCCGAGGCCGTCGATGGCCAGCTTACTGCCGAGGGCGCTGCTGCCAAGAAGACCTCGCTGGTCCCCACGCTCATCTTGGTTG
The DNA here is from genome assembly GCF_040092375.1 of Collinsella sp. CLA-ER-H5. NCBI lineage: Bacteria > Bacillati > Actinomycetota > Coriobacteriia > Coriobacteriales > Coriobacteriaceae > Collinsella > Collinsella sp. CLA-ER-H5. Next base: position 114,998 of record NZ_JBBNLR010000003.1, on the reverse strand, counting down.
CCGTGCTTGTCGTGGCTACGCCGCTCGGCTTGCTTGCCACAGGTGACGCATGGGGCGAGTGGGACGCCGAGGGCGCCGCGACCGCCGTTCAGGAGGCTGGTGACGACAGCCTGCAGGCTTCGGTCGGCCTTGATACCCCGACCTTTGCCGACGCTCTGCCTACGGGTGATTACCTGCAGGCCTATTCCGAGGAGCAGGGTCTTGGCTTTGCCGGTCAGGCTGCCATGTATATCCTGTCCGGCGTGATTGGCGTGGCGGTGCTCACCATCGCATTCCGTCTGATCTCGCTGACGGTTAAGGAAAGCGGTGCTCATGGCAATAGCCGAGCTGCCTAGCTGGCTTGCGGTCGAGCAGCGTTACGAGCCCGTGGGGGCTCGGCATCGTGTGATGCAAAAGAACGTCCTGCACCTGGCGAGCCTGCTTGAGCGGGTTCGCCTGGGTGGAGGCGCGCACGAGGGCGGGTCGATGGTCGACCGCGCCCTTTCTTGCGTTTCGGCTCCGGTGCGCCTGGTGGGGATGTTCGTCTGCGTCCTGTGCGTGTGTCTGACGCAGAGCCCGCTGTACCTCATGTTGATGGCGGCTATCGCGCTGGTGCTGGTCGCGGTGCGCCCCGCACGCGGGCTGCGTGCGACCATTGTACCGGCGCTCGGCGCCACGGGGCTTGCGGTGGTTCTGGCATTGCCTGCCCTGCTGCTGGGCGCGTCTGCCACGGGCGCCATGCTCAAGATCGCGCTCAAGACCTTCATTAATGTGTCGCTGGTGCTGGGCGTTTCGTGGACGCTTACCTGGAGCCGCATGTCGGCGGCGCTCAAGATGCTGCATCTACCCGACGAGGTCATCTTTACGTTTGATATGGCGCTCAAGCACATTGAGGTGCTGGGTCGCACGGCGCACAATCTGTGCGAATCGGTCATGCTGCGCAGCGTTGGCCGTGCGCCTGAGGGATTTTCGCGTACCGATTCGATCGCGGGTATCATGGGCATGACCTTTATCAAGGCGATGGAATGCAGCCGCGCGATGGACGAGGCCATGCTCTGCCGCGGCTTTGCCGGCGCGTATCCGGCTCCCGCGCGGAGCGGCTTTGGCTGGCGCGATGCGGTCTATGCGGCCGGCGTGGCGCTGCTGGCAGTGTTGTGCGCCGTGCTGTAGGCGCTGCTGGTTCTGGCTGGGGATGCAAATAGGGAAGGGCGACGTTTTGACGATCGATATGAATAGTGCGGCGGGCACGAACGGTGTGGGCGGCGCCGAGGACACGCCGCTTATTGAGTTGCGCGACGTGGTGTTTTCCTATACGGGTCATACGGTTGTCGATGGTGTGTCGCTGCAGGTCGATCGTGGTGAACTCGTTGCCCTGCTCGGTCCCAACGGCTGCGGTAAGACGACGATTATGCGCCTTATTAACGGCCTTGAACTCGCGAACGCAGGGGCATACCTGTTTGACGGACGCGTGGTCGATGCGGCGTATCTGAAGGATTCTGCTGCTGCTCAGAAGTTCCACCAGCGCGTGGGCTTCGTGTTCCAAAACGCCGATGCCCAGCTGTTCTGCGCCACGGTGGGCGAGGAAGTTGCTTTTGGTCCCGCGCAGATGGGGCTGCCGGCAGACGAGCTCGAGCGCCGCGTGAGCGATGCCATGGGGTTGTTCCAGGTTGCCGACCTTGCCGACGCCTCTCCCTATCAGCTCTCGGGCGGGCAAAAGAAGCGCGTTGCGCTGGCTGCGGTGGTGTCGATGAACCCGGATATCTTGGTCCTTGACGAGCCTACCAATGGGCTCGACGAGGATTCATGCGACATCGTGGTCAACTTCTTGCTGGCCTACGTCGCGGCGGGTAAGACGGTCTTGATGAGCACACATCATCAGGATTTGGTGCGGCGCCTGGGTGCCCGCGCCATCTATATCGATCGATATCACCATGTGGTCGAGGCGCCGGTGTCGTCGTATGGAACCGAGAGCGGCGCTGCGGAATAGTTGCTGCGTAGAGCGTGCGTAGCCGCCCGCGCGGCTTTGCCGTGATGGTATAGTTATCCAGGTTTTTTATGGGGGTGGCTATGCCAAGCTGGAACATTCATATCGCTCAGACGGAGCGTTTGCTGGAGCGCACCGGTGCGCTTGCCAAGAGCGTGCGCGACCGCAATGCCTTTTTGTTTGGCTGCGTGGTTCCGGATATTTTCGTGGGCTATATGGTCCCTGGCATCGCCGATCCCATCCCGTACCGCATTACGCACTTTGCCAAGCCCGAGCCTATCCCTAAGCCGCGTGAGCACGAGTTCTGGGATACCTATGTGGCACCGTTGCTTAAAAGTTCGCCCACCGGTGCGCCAGCCGCGGCGACCTCGATTATCGAGGAGCGCGAGCGACTGAATCGCGTGCACTATCCCCAGCGCTACAGGGATGCTGAGCCGGTTGTCGGTCCCGGCGCTCGTGAGTTCTCGCTTGCGTCCGAAGATGTGGCGCAGTCGTTGCTCGATTTGACACTGGGTGTCTGGTCGCATCTGGTGGCCGATACCGTATGGAATACGCGCGTGAATCAGTACCTGGAGGCGCACGGCGGCAAGCCGTGCGAGGAGTTCCGCATTAAAAAGCAAGGCGACTTTGACTGGTTCGGCAAGACGCTCGGCATTGTTTCGATTCCGCGCGCGACCGATCGCCTGTATACTGCGGCGACGCGTTTTGGGCAGTATCCCATCCATAAGGAGTATGTGCTCAAGACCATCGGCGTTATGCACGAGATCGTGCGCGAAAACCCCGGCGAGCCCGACCATCCGCCATACCGCCTGCTGACCGAGAAATTCTTCGACGCAACGTTTACCGAGGTCATCGAGCTGACCGAGGCGGGTTTTGCCGCCCGTGTCGAATCGCCCGATGTGCCTGCGCTGCCCCTGATTGCTAGCTGCTAGCTGGCCGGCTTGACGGTGAACAGTTCATCCCAATTGACCAACGGCTCCCGTCGCAGGGCGTCTTCGGTGGTGCACTCGGCATCGGAGAGGCTTGCGACTGAACGCAAATCGATGAGGCGGCATATGAAGAAGGTCTTAAAAAGGGCCCGGAAGGCAATGCCTTCCGGGCCCTTTGCAATGCAAATGTGCTTGCAAGTACGATTTAGCGCACCTGAGCGACGTAAGCGACGTTGGTCGAGGAGACCTTGTCCTCGAGCTGGACGCTCATGCGGGGGTCGCCGGCGGTGGCGACGGTCAGATCGCCGGCCTCGACGTAGCCGAGCTCCTTAGCGGTCTCGATCGCCTTGACGATCGTGCCGTTGACGGTGCCCTGGGTAATCTCGGCCTGGTGCGGGATAACGCCCCAGTACATGATCATCTGCTGGACGGCCCACTCGTGGCGGGAGAACGCGCAGATCGGCATGTTGGGACGGAAGTGCGAGATCAGGCGAGCGGTACGACCGGTGGTCGTCGGCACGGTGATGCACTTGGCGCCAACGGTGGTAGCCATGTTCACAGCGGACATACCCACAACGTTGTTGACGACGCGGGTGCCGTGAGCATCGGCCGGAACCTCGAGCGGAGCGTGAGCCGGGAGGTACTTCTCAGTCTCGAGAGCGATGCTGGCCTGCATCTTGACGGCCTCGACCGGGTACTTACCGGCAGCGGACTCGCCGGACAGCATAACGGCGTCGGTGCCGTCGTAGATGGCGTTAGCAACGTCGGCAACCTCGGCGCGCGTCGGGCGCGGGTTTTGCTGCATGGAGTCGAGCATCTGCGTAGCGGTGATAACGGGCTTGTAGGCCGCGTTGCACTTGGCGATGATCTCCTTCTGGATGTGCGGAACGAGCTCGGGCTTGATCTCGATGCCCAGGTCGCCACGGGCGACCATGATGCCGTCGGAAGCCTCGAGGATCTCGTCGAAGTTTTCGACGCCCAGGGCGCACTCGATCTTCGGGAAGATCGTCACGTGCTCGCCGCCGTTCTCGCGGCAAAGCTCGCGGATGCCGCGGACGGACTCGCCGTCACGGATGAAGGAAGCGGCGATGTAATCGATGTTCTCGGTCAGGCCAAAGAGGATGTCCTGACGATCGCGCTCGGTGATGGCGGGCAGCGAGATGTTGACGTTGGGCATGTTGACGCCCTTGCGCTCGCCGATCAGGCCGTCGTTCTTGACGACGCAGGTCATGTCCTGGCCGTCGACGGACTCGACCTCGAGGGCGACCAGGCCGTCATCGATCAGGATGAGGGAGCCCTTCTCGACCTCGGAGGGCAGAGCCAGGTAGTCAAGGGAGATGTGCTCAGAGGTGCCGTGGAAATCCTCGGACGTGGGCTGAGCGGTGACGACGATCTTATCGCCGGTCTTGACGGCAACCTTCTTGCCATCGACCAGAAGGCCGGTGCGGACCTCGGGGCCCTTGGTGTCGAGCAGGATGCCGACGGGCAGACCGAGCTCCTTGGAAATACGACGGACGCGCTCGATGCGACCGTGGTGCTCGTCGTAGGATCCGTGCGAGAAGTTAAAACGGGCGACGTTCATGCCCGCCTTGATCATCTCACGGATGGTCTCGTCGCTATCGCAGGCGGGACCCATGGTGCATACAATCTTGGTGCGCTTGTACATTCAGACCTCCATCTGACATCGTCTTGCGCTGATAGATAAACCATAAGAAATAAAACTGAGATGATTATAACGAAATGCCGACCGAATACCCCAAAAAATCGACCGTATGCCGAATTAGAAGTTCATTTTTTGCGGTAAAAACGGTATATGAAAAATCTTTACCAACCGCTCTGACCGCTGCTATCTGGGCGATATTTCAGTTTGACGATGCGCCGAAGAAAAAACGTTTTATCAATGTTGAGCATCACACGGTCTGCATCGTTGCACTCGAGCCGTGTTTCCAATTGGAATGTTTTGGCTAGACGCGCCGCTTTGGGGTACCATAGCTCCACTATCAACTGCCGCTCAGCACGGCAGCCTTGATGAGCCCTTGCCCTTCTCCTGGGAATTATGATCGGGCATCAATCTGCTGAGTGGCCCGAATCCCAGGAGGGGACTCTATATGCAAAAGGAATACCTGTCCGCCGCGGCGGAGGTACTCAGCGACCAAGGTGTCGATGAGAACCTCGGCCTGAGCAACGACGAGGCGTCGTCGCGCCTCGCCAAGACAGGCCCTAACAAGCTCGAGGAAGCCGAGAAGACGCCGTTGTGGAGGCGCTTCTTTGAGCAGATGGCCGATCCCATGGTCATCATGCTGATCGTTGCCGCCGTCATCAGTGCACTCACGGGCATGGTCAAGGGCGAGGCGGACTTTGCCGACGTCGCCATCATCATGTTCGTCGTTATCGTCAACTCGGTGCTGGGCGTGGTCCAGGAAGCTAAAAGCGAGGAGGCTCTCGAGGCCCTGCAGGAGATGAGCGCGGCGCAGTCCAAGGTGCTGCGCGACGGCAAGCTCGTGCACCTGCCGAGCGCCGAGCTCGTGCCCGGTGACGTGATCATGCTCGAGGCGGGCGACTCCGTCCCGGCCGACTGCCGCGTGCTCGAGAGCGCCACGATGAAGATCGAAGAGGCTGCACTCACCGGCGAGTCCGTGCCTGTCGAGAAGCATGCCAACGTGATCGAGCTCGCCACCGGCACCGATGACGTGCCGCTCGGCGACCGCAAGAACATGTGCTACATGGGCTCCACCGTGGTGTACGGCCGTGGCCGCGCCGTCGTAGTCGGTACCGGCATGGATACCGAGATGGGCAAGATCGCCGGTGCCCTGGCTGAGGCCAAGGAAGAGCTCACGCCGCTGCAGGTGAAGCTTGCCGAGCTCAGCCGCATCCTCACCATCATGGTCATCGTCATCTGCGTCGTTATCTTTGGTGTCGATATCATCCGCCACGGCGTGGGCAACGTTCTTACCGACCCGACCGCCCTGCTCGACACCTTTATGGTCGCTGTCTCGCTTGCCGTCGCCGCCATCCCCGAGGGCCTGGTCGCCGTCGTGACCATCGTGCTGTCGCTTGGCGTGACCAAGATGGCCAAGCGTCAGGCAATCATCCGCAAGCTCTCTGCCGTCGAGACCCTTGGCTGCACGCAGACCATCTGCTCCGACAAGACCGGTACCCTCACCCAGAACAAGATGACCGTCGTCAAGCACGAACTCGCCGCGCCTAAGGAGAAGTTCCTGGCCGGTATGGCGCTGTGCTCCGATGCCCAGTGGGACGAGGACTTGGGCGAGGCCGTGGGCGAGCCGACTGAGTGCGCGCTCGTCAACGACGCCGGCAAGGCGGGCCTCACTGGCCTGACTGCCGAGCACCCGCGCGTGGGCGAGGCCCCGTTCGACTCGGGCCGCAAGATGATGTCCGTGGTTGTCGAGACCCTGGACGGCGAGTATGAGCAGTACACCAAGGGCGCGCCCGACGTGGTGATCGGCCTGTGCACCCATATCTACGAGGGCGATAAGGTTGTCCCCCTGACCGAAGAGCGTCGCGCCGAGCTCGTGGCCGCCAACAAGGCTATGGCCGACGAGGCCCTGCGCGTACTGGCGCTGGCAAGCCGCACCTACACCGAGGTCCCGGCCGACTGCAGCCCCACTGCGCTCGAGCACGACCTGGTCTTCTGCGGCCTGTCCGGCATGATTGACCCGGTTCGCCCCGAGGTCGCCGACGCCATCCGCGAGGCGCACGACGCCGGTATCCGCACCGTCATGATCACGGGCGACCACATCGACACCGCCGTGGCCATCGCCAAGCAGCTGGGCATCGTCACCGATCGCAGCCATGCCATTACCGGTGCCGACCTCGACCGCATGAGCGACGAGGAGCTCGACGCGCACATCGAGGACTACGGCGTGTACGCCCGCGTCCAGCCCGAGCACAAGACGCGCATCGTCGAGGCCTGGAAGTCGCGCGACCAGATCGTCGCCATGACCGGCGACGGCGTCAACGACGCCCCGTCCATCAAGCGCGCCGACATCGGCGTCGGTATGGGCATCACCGGCACCGACGTCACCAAGAACGTTGCCGACATGGTGCTTGCCGACGACAACTTCGCCACCATCATCGGTGCCTGCGAAGAGGGCCGTCGCATCTACGACAACATCCGCAAGGTCATCCAGTTCCTGCTTTCGGCCAACCTTGCTGAGGTGTTTTCGGTGTTTATCGCCACGCTCATCGGCTTTACCATCTTCCAGCCGGTGCAGCTGCTGTGGGTGAACCTGGTCACCGACTGCTTCCCCGCGCTCGCGCTGGGCATGGAGGATGCCGAGGGTGACATCATGAAGCGCAAGCCGCGCAACGCCAAGGACGGTGTCTTTGCCGGTCACATGGGCCTGGACTGCGTGGTCCAGGGTCTGATCATCACCGTGCTGGTGCTGGCGAGCTTCTTTGTGGGCGTGTACTTTGACATGGGCTACATCCACATCGCCGATATGATCGCCGGCAATGCCGACGAGGAAGGCGTGATGATGGCGTTCATCACGCTCAACATGGTCGAGATTTTCCACTGCTTCAATATGCGCAGCCGTCGTGCGTCGCTGTTCACCATGAAGAAGCAGAACAAGTGGCTGTGGGCTTCTGCCGCGCTGGCACTGGTGCTGACGGTGATCGTGACCGTGCAGCCGACGCTTGCCGAGATGTTCTTTGGCCCCGTGACGCTTGAGCTCAAGGGCGTTCTTGCCGCGCTGGGCCTGGCCTTCCTGATCATCCCACTGATGGAGATCTACAAGGCGATCATGCGCGCGGTGGAGAAAGAGTAACGCTCTCGTCCGGGCCCGCCCGCCTGCGGGGTTTCCACGGGCACGTCCTCGCCGCTTTGCGGCTGCGGGATGTGCCCTTAGGAAACCCCTCCCGGCGGGCGGGCCCTGCGGTATCCTTGCTGGCTTTTCTCCCGTGCGGATGGTAAAGGGCTGAAGGAAAGTATGTGAGCTGGTCGGGCTTTGCCCGACCAGCTCTTTTTGATTTAAAATACCTGCTCAGTTGTGATTTATGGTGCTGGGAGGCGCTTGTGGGCAAGGCGAAGGCTAAGGCGAAGAAAAAGACGACGGGGGCGCGGGCTAAGCGCGATCGTCGTCGGAAGCTTGCGACCGAGGCCCCCGCGTCTGCCGAGGAGCTGCTGGCAAGCGTGCCGGGACTCGACGCGCTGCAGGACGTTCCGGCGTTTGATGACCTGCCGGTCGATGAAGCCCAGCAGACTGCCTTTGACGATTTTTGCGCACATGCCGAGGAACCCGAGCAGATGCAGCTTGGCGCCGTGGTGCGCTTGGATCGCGGGTTTCCGCTGGTGGCGACTGCCGACGACACCTTCCGCGCCGAGCATGCCGTGGGGTTTGCCAAGTCGCGCGGCGAGGACGAGGTCCTGCTGCCTGCCGTGGGCGACCGTGTGGCGGTGCGCCGCGCTCCCGGGCACGATATGGGCGTGATTGAGTGCGTGCTGTCGCGCCGTACGAGCTTTGAGCGTTGGCGCGGCCGTGCCCGCGGAGAGCGTCAGGTGCTCTGCTCCAATGTGGATTGCGTGCTAATCGTGCAGGCGCTCGGTGCCGGTGAGGTGCTGCTCGACCGCGTGGCGCGCTCGCTGGTGTTGGCACTCGACTGCGATGCCGAGCCGGTGGTGGTGCTCACCAAAGCTGACCGCTGCGATGCCGAGGAGCTCGAGCGCGATCTGGACCGCGTGCGCCGCCTGGTGGGTCCGGACGTGCGCGTGATCGTGACGTCCTCTGCCGAGGGGCGCGGCCTGGACGAGGTTCGTTCCTGCGTGCCTGCCGGGAGCTGCGCCATGATTCTGGGCGAGTCGGGTGCCGGCAAGTCGACACTGCTCAATGCACTGCTGGGCCACGATACGTTGGCGACTGGCGGTGTGCGCGAACGCGACGACCAGGGCCGTCACACTACCGTCGCGCGCGTGATGGTGGCACTGCCGGGCGACGCCGGCGTGATCGCCGATGCCCCGGGCCTGCGCAGCCTACCGCTCGTGGGTCACGAGCGGGGTCTGGCGCGCGCCTTCCCCGAGATTGTCGAGGCATCGCGCGCGTGCCGGTTTGGCGATTGCACACATACCCATGAGCCGGGTTGCGCCGTTCGCGAGGCCGAGGACGCCGGGCAGATCGACAGCCTGCGTCTGGAAACGTTCCAAAACCTGGCGTCATCCATGCGCGTGAGCGCTCAAATGCTCGATCCCGATGTTCATCTGTAATTGATTTTTCTATGACAGCCGTCTCCCAACTGTTCGGGAGACGGCTTTTTTGCTGCGGAAAAGCCTCGAAACATGCAGTTTGCTGACGTGCTGACCAAAACCTTGCCACGAGCTTGACGGGCTGGTCAGCTTCTGGTCAGCGATTGGTTTGACATCGAAAACCAAGATCGCGATTGCGCCGCTTTGCACTCTGACCGCCCAGACAATGGTGGTAAGGGCATTCGCCCGGCACTGCCATGAGAGGAGCGGCCGTGAACAAGAGCAAGCGCATCGCTATCAGTCTGGTCGCGGGCGTGCTCGCTGCTCTGCTCTGCATGGTTTACGGCTCGTCGATCCGCTCGCAAGCCGAACAGGTCCAGGCTGAGACCTTGGCCAAGTACGGTGGCGATCGCGTCGAGGTATGCGTTGCGGCGCGCGATATCGATGTGGGCGAGACCCTCGATGAGACCAATGTCATAACCCAGGAATGGCTGACGAGTCTGCTGCCGCGTGACGCGGCGACCGAGCTGCGCCAGGTGCGCGGCGACGTGACGACTTCGCGTATTCCCAAAAACGCCGTGATCTGCAATGTCTACACCAAGGCCGAGAGCCACAAGCTCGAGGTGCCTAAGGGCAAGGTCGCCGTTTCGGTGGCGGTCGATGCCGAGCACTCGGTCGGCGGTGCTACGGGCGTGGGCAGCTACGTGGATGTGTATGTGCAAAAAGACGGCGTAACCGATCGGCTGTGCGGCGCGTACGTGATCGATACCAGTGAGGATTCCGGTGCCACGCGCGAGGGCAAGATCGAATGGGTGACGCTGGCGGCTGACCCCGAAGACGTCAAGGAACTGCTGGGAGCCTCGGGCAAGGGAACGGTCAGCTTGACGATTCCCGCCACGGCGCGCGGCAAAAAGAGCGGAGGCGACGAGTGATGAAGGCGATCTGGCTTGCGTGCTGCGCGTGCGGCGATTACGGGCTGTTGCAGCGGGAAGTCGAGGGCCGTGACGCGGGTGCACAGGTGCTTCGCGTGGGTGACCTGGACGGGCTGGTTTCCATGGCGCGGGCGTTTCCGTCGCGCCGCGGAGCTGCCATCATCGCGGCGTCTCTGTTTGATACCGAAGATGTGCGCAAAACTGTTGCGCGCCTGACGGCCGAAGGCCGCGTGAGTCGCGTGGTCGTCTTGATAGAAGCGCTCGATCCGTCGGATATCGAGGGGCTGTTTCGTGCAGGGGCGACCGAGGTCATCGCTGCGCACAGTATATGCGGCAACGGGCGCGCGGGCGAGGGAGCGGTTGATTCCGATCGGCGCATGACGATTGAGCCCGATGCTTTTGTTGATAGGGAACCCGGGGCGCCTCGCGCTACAAGAGGCCCGCGTGTTGATGATTATGGAAAAGCGGAAGCCGAGCATGGTCGGCGCCCCCGGAACCCCCTTGCATACGATGGCGCTGGAGGGCCGGTGCAGCATACTAGCGATTCCCCGGCTGTAGATATGGGATACGTGCACGGCGTGAATCTGGTGGATGAACTCGACGAAGTTGAGGGCTTTGCCGGGTGCGGCGAGTTGTCGCTGATGCAGCATGAGCAGATTGCACAGAACGAGCCTGCCTCGCAGACCGAACAAGCTGCCATGCCGGCTTGGACACAGCGTGTGGTTGCGGCGGAGGAGACGGGGACGCTGTCACCGACGCCTCCGATGCCGCCGGTAGACGCTGCCGCTCCGCAGCGTCGAGCTCCGGTCATCTGCGCCATTTCGGGTTCGGGCGGTTGCGGCAAGTCGACGATCGTTGCCACCATGGCACACACATCGTCGCTGTTGGGCTTGCGTGCCGCCGTGCTCGACCTGGACCTGATGTTTGGAAACCTTTACGACTTGTTAGGCGTCGATGCTCCGCGCGATATGGCGGCACTTATCGAGCCGTCGGCGGCGGGCGCGCTCACCGAGCCGGATATCGTAGCCGCATCGATGCGCGTGGCGCCGGGCGTTACGCTCTGGGGTCCCGTCGCGGCGCCCGAGCAAGCCGAGCTCATGGCACGTCCGGTGGAGCTACTGCTTGATGTCCTGCGTCGCGAATCCGACGTGGTCTTTATCGATACCTCGGTCTTTTGGGGCGACGCCGTGGCGGCTGCGGTGGCGGCGAGCGACCGTTGCCTGGTCGTTGGCGATGCTGCGGTGTCGTCCGCGACATCGGCGTCGCGCGTCATTGAACTGGCAAGTCGAGTAGGTGTGCCGCGCACGCGCATGAGCGCCGTGTTCAACCGGTTCGGTGCGCGCGGGGCAGACGAGGACGTCGCCATGCGCTTTGAGATTGCCTGTGCGTTGAGCTCCAAGATTCGTATCGCCGATGGCGGGCAGGATCTCGCCGCGCTCATGGCGTTTGGGCGCGCTGACGAGGCAGTGGGGCAGACCAGCGCTTTTGCGACCAGCGTGCGCGAGGCCACGCGCGAGATGCTCGTGGAACTGGGGTGCGCCGTCGGCCCTTGGAGCGATATGGTCGCCGATCGTGCAACGCGCACCGAACGCCCGCGTATTCGCCTTCCCTGGTCGCGCGAGGGCGATTAGCGATGAGCCTGCAAACGAGGATTAAGGCTGCCGGCGCTGCAGCGGCGGCAGCGCCTGTAGATGCGGGGCGTCGCCGCGCGGTGAAACGACGCACCAAGCGCGCCGTGATGGACCGCATGGGTTACGACGAAGTGGCGCGTATCAGCGCCTATATCGACCCGGCACTTGCCCGCTCGGAATTGCGTCCCGCGGTGGAGGCGGCGCTCAATGTTGAGGAGCCGACCGATCTCGCGACGACCGAGCGCGAGACCATCATCGACGAGATTTTGGATGACGTGGTGGGCTTGGGGCCGTTGCAGCCGCTCATCGAGGATGACACCGTTACCGAGATCATGATTAACGGCTGCCGCTCGGCTTTCTTTGAACGCGGCGGCGTCTTGCACCCCATCGAGCATGCGTTTGAGGATGATGAGCAGATCCGTGTGCTTATCGACCGCATCATCTCGCCACTTGGCCGCCGTATCGACGAGCGCAGCCCCATCGTCAACGCCCGTCTCAAAACGGGCTATCGCGTCAACGCGGTGATTCCGCCTGTGGCGATTGACGGACCGATTCTCACCATCCGAAAGTTCTCGGACCGCATCTGCTCGCTGGACGAGCTTGTGGGGCTGGGGTCGCTGCCGCTTTGGTATGCGCAGCTGCTGTCATGCGCTGTGTCGCTGCGACAGGACCTGGCGGTTGCGGGAGGCACGGGATCTGGTAAGACCACTCTGCTCAACGCGTTGTCATGCGAGATCTCCACCGGCGAGCGCATCGTGACGATCGAGGACTCTGCCGAGCTCAAGTTTGCGCATCATCCGCACGTGGTGCGCCTAGAGGCGCGCGAGGCTTCAATTGAGGGCGAGGGCGCGGTGACGATCCGCGACCTGGTGACCAATGCCCTGCGCATGCGCCCCGACCGCATCGTGGTGGGCGAGGTGCGCGGTGCCGAGTGCTGCGACATGTTGCAGGCCATGAACACGGGCCACGACGGGTCGCTCACCACGCTTCATGCGGGTTCCGAGCAGGAGACCGTGGTGCGTCTGACGTTGCTTGCACGTTATGGCATCGATCTGCCGAGCGAGCTCATCGAGGAGCAGATTGCCATGGCGCTCGACGGCATCGTGATGTCCGAGCGCCACGCCGATGGCAGGCGTTTCGTCTCCTCGTATTCGGGGGTGCGTCGCGCCGCGTCGGGCGGCGTAGAGCTCGAGCGCTATGTGACTTTCGATGCCGCCGAGCGCACCTGGAAGCTTGACCGCGAGCCGCCGTTTATCGCAGAAGGCCTGCGGTCGGGGACGCTCACACAAGAGGAGGTGGACGAATGGAGGTCGCTGTGCCCCTCGTCGTAGGGGGTTTGGCAGGGTTTTCTGTTGCGACGGCGTGCGGGGCGGAACCTCGTGTGCCGCAGGTACCGCCGGCGGAGCTGGCGCGTCAGGCGCTCGAGACGGTGGCAGAGAAGCTGCCGCGTGAGCTGGTGGAAAACGATCTGCTGAAAAAGATCGCCCGTTCGTGGGCATCGCTGGCTCCGGCGCGTCGCCTTGGCCTCGCGATCGAGGATGCTTCGGGGCGTTTGGCGTTTCTGCTGCTATCGAGCGGTGTCTGCTGCGTATTGCTAACGATGGTGTCGTTATCGCCCCTCGGATTTGCCTTGGGACTTGTTGCTCCGTTTGCCGTTGGCGCCGCTCGGGATGGCTTTGAGAGCCGGCGCGAGCAACACGATGCAGAAGAGGCCATGCCCGAGGCGTTTACCGCACTTTCCATGTCGCTTGCCTCGGGACATTCGCTGGCCCAGGGCATGCGCTTTGTGGGCGCTCATGCGCAAGAACCGGTGCATACCGAGTTTTTGCGGGTGGCGGCGGCAATCGATTGCGGCATCTCGGCGACCGATGCGCTCGATGACTTGCTCGTGCGCATCGACGCCCCCGGCCTTTCGCTTGTGACCTTGGCGCTTAAGGTGTCTCAGCGCACCGGTGCTCCGCTTGCCGACTTACTGTCCGAGGCGTCGAGCATGGTGGGGGAGCGCATTGAGCTCAAGCGCCGCCTGGATGTTAAGACGTCGCAGGCTCGCATGTCTGCGCATATGGTCGCGGCGATGCCGACGGGCATGTGCGCGGTGTTGACGCTGCTTTCGGCAGATTTTCGTCGCGGTCTTGCGACGCCTGCCGGCGCGGGCGCTGTGGTGCTGGGTCTTGCCCTCAACGCCGTTGCCCTGGTGGTTATCCGGCGCATTATGCGGGTGGAGCTATGAGCGCCCCGGTTGCAGTTGCGGCTTGCCTGTGCGCTCTGAGTGTATTTGTCGCGACGGGTTTGGATCGGGCGGATGCACGCAAGATCGCAGAGGCCTGCAAGCGCGAGGCGGTGCTGGTCGCTGCCGCGGGTCGCTCGGTGGTCGATGCTCTGGCCGCGCGAATGAAGGGCGCGGTTGGAGCGGGCGGCCCGGCGCGAGTATCGCTCGGCGAAGTGTCCGAGATGATCGATGTTGTGCGCTTGGGTCTTTCGGCCGGTCTTTCGTTTGATGCGGCGCTTGAGATTTTCTGCGCCAACCGCCGGTCAGTGCTGGCTCATCGACTTGAGCGGGCCTGCATGGCGTGGCAGGTGGGCGTGGGCACGCGTGAGGACGAGTTGTTGGCCGCCGCACGCGACCTGGACGTGCGAGCGCTCGAGACCTTTGCCATCACGGTGGGGCAGGCGCTCGCTCTGGGTGCCCCACTTGCCGAGACACTGGCCGCTCAAAGTCGCGAGATCCGTGCGGCTCATCGCGCCGCGGTCGAGCGCGAGATCGAGCGTGCGCCCGTCAAGCTGCTGATTCCCACCGGCACACTCATCTTGCCGGCGTTGCTTCTGTCCATATTGGGCCCGCTGTTGGGAGCAGGCGGGATGATGTAGGGAGGAATACATGAACACGATGACTGACGTTGCTGGCAAGGTCTGGAGCTGGGCTGTTTGCCAGTCAATTCGCGCTCGCCAGCATGCCGGGGAGCTACTGCAGGAGGAGAGTGCACAGGGTACCACCGAGTATGCCATCTTGGTCGGCGTGCTCGTGGTGATCGCGATTATCGCCATCGTCGCATTTAAGGGCAAGGTCCAAGATCTATGGAACGCTATCAGCGAGGGCATCAACAGCCTGTAGAGGGCGAGCGCCCCATCGGGGTGCTGCTGGTGTTTGCTTGCCTGACCGTGGCGATAGCGGCGGTGCTTTGGGGGCTTAACGCCGCGCGGCAGCAGCGTCCTGGGGCCGCCTTCGATTCGGGCTCAGATTCGGCGGTGGCGTCTCAAAAAGATGAGATGCGAGATGCGGACGATTCGGATGTCGCTGTCACGGCGCAAACCTTTCTGCGGACGCTCGACAAGCGGTCTGGCACTGCGACGGATTCGCCTGAGGACAACGCGATTGCGGTCCGGCTTGCATGGTCCGAGGACCGACCGATGACCGAGGCAGCGGCGGATATGTTACGCGCCTACCGCGAGGTGCCAACGGCCCAGCTCGCCCTGAGCGGCTATCTCGATATTAAGGGCAACGTATGGGGCGCCATCGTGCGCGATGGGCGCGGCTGGGTCGATATGGTGACGGTTGCCGCGGATGCTGGCGATGCTTCGTGTCGTCTGCGCGCCGTGCGTCTGGTCCCGCAAACAATAAGCTCAAAGGAGGGATCGTGAAATGCATGGCGTTCTGCGTGAAGAGGTTGCCCAAGCGACTGTGGAATACGCCATCGTTACAGTGGCGCTGTTATCGATCGTGCTGGCGATCGCGGGGCTTTGGCGTGCTGGCACCGATGGGCGCTTGGCGGCGCTGGTTGAGCGGGCGGCATCCCATGGCGTTGCCTCGACGTCGGTTATCGACGCCGCTGCGGGCGCTAAGGACATCGCGTTGTATTGATATCGCGCGCGAGGACCGGGCGCAGTCTACGGTCGAGGCCGCTTTTTTGCTGCCGACGTTTCTGACGCTCATCCTTCTCGCACTGCAACCAGTGTGCTTGCTTTATACGCGCGCGGTCATGGAGTCTGCCGCCGCCGAGACCGCGCGGCTCATGACCACGACGACGGCGGAGGACGACGATCTTAAGGAGTTCACCCGCCGCCGGCTTGCCGCAGTGCCCAACGTTTCGATCTTTCATGCCGGCGGGCCGTTGTCGTGGGATATCGAGCTTGGTCGGGCCGGTGCGGGTGGCGTCTCGTCCGTGTCCGTTTCCAGCGAGGTCAAACCGTTGCCTGTGATCGGTGCGTTTGCGCAGGCTATGAGTGGTGCAGGCGAGGGCGGCTACGTTGAGCTCAAGGTCGATGTCTCGTATCAATCACGTCCCGAATGGCTGGAGGGAGATTATGATTCGTGGATTGCTGCATGGGATTAAGCGTTTCTGGTCTAGACGCGTTTTGACGCGCCGTCCGAGCTGCCATCGCAAGCGAGGCGGCTTTATGGGCCGCGCCGGTGTTGATCTGTTTATCGAAGACAGCGCCTATACCACGCTTTCTTCTGCCGTGGTCATCCTAGTGGTGCTCACGTTGTTGTTTTCGTCGACCGCGGCGATATGGAGCATGTCGCGTGCCGGGGATACCCAGGTGGCGGCCGATAGCGGCGCGCTGGCGGGTGCCAACGTAGTGTCGTCCTATCACACGGCTGCCACGGTGGTTGATGCGAGCATCTTGAGTCTGGGGCTAGCGGGGTTTGCCACGATCGGGACGGGCCTGGTCGCCATCCTCATCCCGGGTGCCGAACCAGTTGCCGGCAATATGATCGACACCGGGATCGAGATCATTAAAACGCGCAACAAGTTTGCCAAAAGCGCATCGGAAGGCTTACAGAAAATCGAGACGGCTCTGCCGTATCTGATTGCCGCGCGTGCCACGCAGGCGGTGTCGGCGCAGGATACCGATAGTGTGACCTATACCGGTACGGCGCTTGCTGTGCCCAGGACATCCGAGTCGGACTTCGCTGCGCTCAAAGGGTCAGAGATCTCGACCGATGCCATTAAAGACACATCAGATGATTTAGAGCGTGCGGCCGAGGAGCTGCGGAAGGCTTCTGAGGACACGGCGAAGGCTAAAGAGCGCGCTTGGCTGGCGGATTGTGGCGGGTCGGACGAGAGTTCGATTGGCAAGTACTCGTGTATGTGGGAGCGTGCGAAAAAACTAGCAGAACTATCTGACAGCCAGAACCGTCATGAAAAGTCGAGCATCACATGGGAGCCGCAAATAGCGCTCGATCGCGCGAAAACCTATTACCGACAGCGCTTGGCGAATGAAAAACCTCAGGGATCGAGCGTCGAGATGAAAGCGCAGTCAGCCGCTCGAAAAGCGTTCTATGCCTATGCGATTGAAGAGGTCGATCGAGCATACATAAAAGATGATGGCGAACGGTTTTCTGCCTATATCCCACTATTGCCGCGTGTCCCAAACGAGGTGCGGCCGACCGAACTTTACACCGATGCCGCATGGCCTGTAAGCAACAACGACGGCAGAACATACCTGCATTATGGAGTCGAATGCCCCGTCTATCAGAAAGGGACTCCGAGTGGGCTGGCATCTGTTGCTGATTATGATGGTCGTGATACATGCGAAGCGTGCGGCTTCGGCGTGGTTACGCTTGGAAGCGCCCTCATGCCGCCATCGTTCATCGAAAACGGCTTCGAGTACCACTTTGACAAGTTCAAAGAGGCTCTGGAAGACTACGTCGAATGCCGCAACAAAGAGCTCGAGCTCGAGCGTCAGACCGAAGACGAGGCCGATCGTGCGGGCAATACGTTTGACCAGGCCATCAAGGAGCTTTCGGGCGAGCGTCCGCGTATCGCTCCGCCCGGTCGCAACGGCGTGGTCGCCTTTGCGGTTACGGGTGCCATCTCGAGCCCCGACGAGCTCAACTCTTCGTTTAACACGGCAGTCAGGCTTGGCAATCGCGGTGCTATCTCTGGCGCGGTGCTGGCACCCGATGACGCGACGGCGCAAAACAACGTGCTTTCGCGATTTTTCTCGACATTGAAGGAACGCTCGGGCGGCGTTGCCGGCGTGCTCGACGGCGTCATGGATGTTTGGGGACGGCTGCTCGTAGGATACGGTGATATTCAAGGTTCGGCCGACGAACTTATGGACGAGATGATTAAAGGCCTGGGAGGGGGCAGCGGCGCGTTGGGCTCCATCGCATCGTGGCTCGGCGATACCGTTTCGGCGTCCGTGGCGGCGCTGGGTTTGGAACCGTGCGACTTGCGCCTGCGAAAGCCGGTGCTGACCGATTCTGCCAACGTCATTAAGAGTCCGGGGTCTGACATTGCGGGTCTCTCTCAAGCGCAAGACAAACTGCGAAGTATTCCGTTGGGCGTGACCGATCCCAAGGCGCTTTGCGAGGCGTTGGAATATCAAGTCGAACGCACCATTAGCGGTACGGTGTTCACACTTGCGGAGATTCCTCTGCCCGGCGGCGGCTTCATCCCGCTCACCGTCGATGTCGCCACGCTGGTTGGCGCTCTGGGCGGTGGGTCGTAATGAGTATCCGCATGCGTCTGCGCGAGGAGCGCGCCCAAGCGACGGTGGAGATGGCAGTGGTTACGCCCGTTTTGCTGGTGCTGGCACTCATCGTGTACAACGTCATGATCTTTGCCGGCGCTGTCGCGCGCTTCGACCGCGTGGTGCCCGACATCGTGCTAGCGCATGCCGTGGCGTCGGAGGGGGAGGGCGACGAAAGCTCTGCCGATGCCTCGGCGACGGTCCAGACTCAAATTCTGAATGCCATGGAAGGCTATGACTTGCAGATCGAAGTGTCGAGCGAGCAAGGCGCGAAGGCATCAGATGGTGGCCTGCTCTCCCTATCCGGTACGTTTAGGACCTACACCTGCACCATGCACTATGAGCCGTGGCCGACTTCTCTCAGCATCGCTGGCGTTCCGCTGGGGGCGCCGACAACGTTGTCGCACGAGCGCGCGGTGACGGTCGATCCATGGCATCCGGGGGTGGTCATGTGACCGCGGTCTCGTCCTACATCGCTTACGCGCGGGCACTCAACAGGCTGGGTTGGACGCCGGCCGAGTTTGTGGTGGCGGAGTCGTTTGTCGTGCGCCTGCGCGGCATGCTGGGACGGCGTCCGGTTGCCGCCAACGGCCTGTCGCTCGTCATGGCGTTTCCACGCTGCTCTTCGGTCCATACGTGTTTTATGGCCTATCCCATCGACATCGCCTTCATCGATCACGACGGCAATATCCTCGCGCGCTACGAAAACGTTCGTCCTTGGCGCATGTGCTCCTGCCTCGGCGCCTGGGCCGTACTAGAGCGTCCTTCAATCATTGTTTCGACTCCTGCTCTCCAACGCGTGCCGGCTTAAGAATTGGCGACAGTGGACTTTCGTCATACGAAATTGGGTAAGATGGAGGAGAAGATGCATGGATGTTGAGATCCATCCCAACGCTAAAAAGCACCTGACGGAAAAGCAGGTGCTTAGCGCTTGGCTTGCGGTTACTGAGTGCATTCGTCGCGAGCCGAAGGACGAGCCGCCGAGATGGCTTGCAATTGGATGGCTCTCAGACGGACGAAGCGTGGAGCTTGTCGCGGTCGAGCTTGTCCGTGGGTGGCTTATCATTCATGCCTTGTCTCCAGTCCAGAAGAAATTTTGGCAGGAGATTGAACAGGCTCGGCAAAGGGGTCGATGATGGGCAAGACGTATACGGCCGCTAATGGTCAGGTTGTAACGGATGAAATGATTGACGCGTGGTGCGAGTCGTACGAGCGCGGAGAGTTTCCGGATGGCGAACACACCGTTGGTGGGATCGTGCATGGACGGCCCCCGCTCTCAGGTGAGGGGACGGCAACGCTGTCGGTCAAGATTCCTCTGGGAATGAAGGAGGCCATTCGTCGACGGGCGGCTGCCGAGGGGATGACGCCAAGTGAGTTTGCCCGTGCGGCTCTGAGTGAAAAACTTCTTGCTGCCGGCTGATGCCTCTGACGTGCCGATTTATAGAACCGAGGCTGTGCCCAAAAACTTTTTTAAAATTCTCGGTTGACCGGAACGCGTCCTTGGTTATACTAATCAAGCCTTGAAACAAGGCACACCTCAAATGGCTGGGTAGCTCAGTTGGTAGAGCAGAGGACTGAAAATCCTCGTGTCAGGGGTTCGATTCCCTTCCCCGCCACCTTGAATTGACTAGGACCTCTGCAAAGGGGTCCTTTTATTCTATCGAGGACTCTGCGGAAATTGCGTCCCGGAATTTGGCTTCAGAGTGGGATGCGCTTTCCGGCGCTTACTTCCGACGTGCGCGCACATCTCGGCGCACCAGCTCGTGCCCACCTGTCCCAGACATTCCTCCCACTTTTGCGCCACTTTGTAGACCGTTCGGTCGCCTGTCTGCATGCGCGGGTATACTCAAATCGATAGATATGTCATGCAAGAGCGATGCGGGCTTAGCCCGTATGATTCAAAAGGGGGCAGTGATGGAGAGGATACTCGGCGTTAATCTCTCTGGCTGGTTTATTCCCGAGCCTTGGGTGACCCCGTCGCTATACGCGGCGACCGGTGCATCCAACGCGGCCGAGCTGCAGGAGGCCATGGGCACCGCCGCCTATAACGAGCGCATGCGCCGTCATTACGAGACGTTTGTGAGCGAGGACGATTTCCGCCGCATGGCGCAGATTGGCCTCAATGCCGTGCGTCTGCCGGTACCCTGGTATGCCTTTGGCTCGCAGGAGTCCGATGCGTCCTACATCTCGGTTGTCGACTACATCGACCGTGCAATTGAGTGGGCTGCCAAGTACGACATCCGCGTGCTGCTTGACCTGGCAACTGTGCCCGGTGGCCAGGGCGATTCCAACGATTCGCCCGCCACGCCGGAGGCTGTTGCCGAGTGGCATTCGTCCACCAACGGTCGTCATGTCGCACTCGACGTGCTCGAGCGCCTGGCCGATCGCTACGGCGAGGCCGAGAGCCTGCTGGGCATTGAGCTGCTGGATACGCCGCAGATGAGTGTCCGCAAGAGCCTCTTTGCCATGACGGATGGCATTCCGGCCCACTACCTGCGCAATTTCTATCGCGATGCCTATGAGCTCGTCCGTTCGTATATGCCCGAGGATAAGATCGTCGTCTTTTCGTCTTCGGGACATCCCAGCGAGTGGAAGCATTTTATGCGCGGCGCTAAGTACAAGAACGTCTACATGGACCTTCACCTGTACCATTACCGCGACGAGTATGCGCTCGATATCACGAGCCCCCGCGGGCTGACGACGGCGATTTCGCGTAACAAGCGCGAGCTTAAAGAAGCGATTTCGACTGGGTTCCCCGTGCTGGTGGGCGAATGGTCGGGCGCGGCGATCTTTGCCAACTCGTCGGTTACGCCCGAGGGCCGCAATGCCTACGAGCGCGTGTTTATCGCCAACCAACTGGCTTCGTTTGCACCGGCTGCCGGTTGGTTCTTCCAAACGTGGAAGACCGAGAAGCGCATTGCAGCATGGGACGCCCGCGCGGCGCTCGGTACGCTCGAGCGTGGCATGATTGAATAGGTTGATATGACGCAAAACAGCGCCCATACGGGCAAACTCTATGTGGTCGGCACGCCCATCGGCAACCTGGGCGACCTGTCCCCGCGCGTTGGCGAGGCGTTTGCCGCCGCCGATGCCATCTGCTGCGAAGACACGCGTGTGACGTCAAAGCTGCTGATGCACCTGGGCATTTCCAAGCCGCTTGTCCGTTGTGACGAGAATGTGATCGCCAGCCGCGCCGCCGGCCTGGTCGACCGTCTGCTGGCGGGGGAGACCCTCGCCTTTGCCTCGGACGCCGGCATGCCGAGTGTGTCCGATCCCGGCCAGGCGCTGGTCGAGGCGGCGCGTGAGGCCGATGTGCCCGTCGAAGTTATTCCTGGGCCCTCTGCTTGCGTCACGGCGCTCGTTTCGTCCGGTATTCCTTGCGAGCATTTTTTCTTCGAGGGCTTTTTGGGCCGAAAGCACGGCGACCGCGTGCGCCGTTTGCAGCGCCTTGCCGTGGTGCCCGGCGCGCTCATCTTCTACGAGTCTCCACATCGCATCGTGGCGACGCTCGAGGCCGTGACGGAGGTCTTTCCCCAGCGCGAGGTTGCTGTCTGCCGCGAGCTTACCAAGCTGCATGAGGAGGTCCTGCGCGGCACCGCCGCCCAGCTTGCCGAGGAGCTGCGTGCTCGTGGCGAGGTAAAGGGCGAGATTGCGCTGGTCATCGCGCCGCCGAGCGAGGATGAGGAGGCCGGTATCGTGCCGGTTGGCGCCGCGGCAGCGGATCCCGACGAGGCCCTGTGCGAGGATATTCGCGCCGCGCTCGAGGAGGGGGAGCCCGCGTCTGCGGTGGCCAAGCGCCTGTCTCAGAAGTATTCGCGCCGTAAGCGCGATGTCTATGCCATGGTGCTCGATATGCAATAGATGGAGGATATCCAGCCCTTGCGCTAGAATCATCCCCTGTATGCAACGTTTTTCTGGAGGACAAACCCCATGGATCAAAGCAAGCCTTCGTTCTTTATCACGACGCCCATCTACTACGTCAACGCCGATCCGCACCTGGGTACGGCTTATTCCACCATCATCGCCGATGTTCAGGCTCGTTATCGCCGCTCTGCCGGCTACAACGTCAAGTTCCTGACCGGCATGGACGAGCATGGCGAGAAGGTCGCCGAGGCCGCAGCCAAGCACAACATGACGCCGCAGGAGTGGACCGACAGCCAAGCCCCGCACTTCAAGGAGCTGTGGAGCAAGCTCGAGATCTCCAACGACGACTTCATTCGCACCACCGAGCCGCGCCAGCATCATGCCGTGCAGTACCTGTGGGAGCGCATGAAGGAGTCCGGCTACCTGTATAAGGGCAGCTACGACGGTTGGTATTGCGTGCCTGACGAGACCTACTTCACCGATACGCAGGTCCAGAAGGGTGACGAGGAGTACGGCAGCGTCGGTCAGCACCTGTGCCCCGATTGTCACCGTCCGCTTGAGCGCGTGCAGGAGGAGTCTTATTTCTTTAAGCTTTCCGCCTTCCAGGACAAGCTGCTCAAGCTCTATGACGAGCACCCCGACTTTGTCGAGCCTGCGTTCCGCATGAACGAGGTGCGCAGCTTTGTCGAGGGCGGCCTCAACGATCTTTCCGTGAGCCGCACGAGCTTTGACTGGGGCATTCAGGTTCCGTTTGACGAGGGCCACGTGACCTACGTGTGGTTCGACGCCCTGCTCAACTATATGACGGCTGTCGGCTACGGCGTCGACACCGACGAGGCCCGTGCCGAGCTGGCCTATCGCTGGCCCGCGCAGTTCCACATCGTGGGTAAGGACATCATCCGCTTCCACTGCGTCATTTGGCCCGCCATGCTCATGGCCATCGGCGAGGCCCTGCCCGAGCATGTTTTTGCCCACGGCTTCCTGACCGTGCGCAACGCTGAGACCGGCAAGGCCGAGAAGATGTCCAAGAGCCGCGGCAACGCCATCGCTCCGCAGGACGTCATCGACATGCTGGGTGTCGAGGGCTATCGCTATTACTTCATGACCGACGTGGTGCCCGGCACCGACGGCGCCATCAGCTTCGATCGCATGGAGCAGGTCTACAACGCCGACCTGGCCAACAGC
This sequence comes from Collinsella sp. CLA-ER-H5, assembly GCF_040092375.1. Taxonomy (NCBI): domain Bacteria; kingdom Bacillati; phylum Actinomycetota; class Coriobacteriia; order Coriobacteriales; family Coriobacteriaceae; genus Collinsella; species Collinsella sp. CLA-ER-H5. Next base: position 91,815 of record NZ_JBBNLR010000003.1, on the reverse strand, counting down.
TGGGGCAACCTTATCTCGCGTTCGCTCAACATGAGCGGCAAGTACTTTGACGGCTGCGCGCCCGCCAAGCCCGCATTGTTCGATGCGTTCGACAATCCGCTGGCAAAGATTGCCGATGGCCTGGTCGAGCGCTATATGGCCAAGATGGACGTGCTCGATTACGGTGGAGCCAAGGACGAGGTCATGGAGCTCATCCACGCCGCCAACCATTACATCGAGGACTCCGAGCCCTGGGCGCTTGCCAAGGACGAGGCTAAGGCTGATGAGCTCGCGTTTGTGATCTACAACCTGCTCGAGGCCATCCGCATTGCCGCTCACCTGCTGATGCCGCTCATGCCCCAGACTTCTGCCGAGGCCCTGCGCCGTCTGTCCTGCGAGGACGAGGCCGCAAGCGACGACCTCAAGGGCATTTGCGCTTGGGGCCTGCTTGCCGGTGGTCAGCCCGTCGAGAAGGGCGATCCGCTGTTCCCGCGTCTGGCGTAGAGACCGCGCGGGCGCCATATCGGCAATTTGCTGTTTAGATGTAAGGGCATGGCCGCCACGGTCCATGCCCTTTTGTTTCAAGACGCCGCCATCATGCTAAGGAGGCAACCATGACAACTTCGCCTTTGGCAAACCCCACGGCCACCAGGGAGCTGCTAGAGGAGTTTGGCCTTGCGACCAAGCATCGCCTGGGCCAGAACTTTCTAATCGACAATCATGTGATCGAGCGTATCTGCGAGCTTGCCGAGCTTGCAGGTGACGAGCGCGTACTCGAGGTGGGTCCGGGTTGCGGTACGTTGACACTTGCGTTGCTGCAGGAGGCGGCGTGCGTTACGTCCATTGAGGCCGATCCTGAGCTCGAACCGGTGCTCGACGCCCACGCCGCTGACTATGCCAACTTCCGCTTTATTATGGGCGACGCGCTCAAGGTGGGCCCGGAGCAGATTGAGCAGGCCGCCGGCGGCGAGCCCACGGTATTTGTCGCGAACTTGCCCTATAACGTGGCGGCGACAATCATCCTGCAGTTCTTCCAGACGATGCCCGCGCTCAAGCGCGCCGTCGTCATGGTGCAAAAGGAGGTTGCCGATCGCATTGCCGCAGTGCCGGGCAACAAGACCTATGGCGGCTATACGGCAAAGCTCGGCCTGTATGCGCAGGTGACGGGTCGCTTTGAGGTGCCGCCGCGTTGCTTTATGCCGGCACCGCACGTGGACTCGGCCGTCGTGCGTATCGACCGTGTTGACGGCGTGGTGCCCGAAGGGCTCGATCGCGACTTTGTGGCTCGCGTGATTGATGCTGCATTTGCCCAGCGTCGCAAGACCATCCGCAATTCCATGAGCGCCAACGGCTTTGCCAAGGACGTGCTCGATGCCGCCTTTGAGGCTTGCGGTATCGCACCCACCACGCGCGCCGAGACGCTTGATGTTGCCGACTTTGTCCGTCTGGCCCAGGAGCTAATCCATGATGCCTAATGCCGAACGTGTGACGTTTGCCAAGAAAAAGAAGACGGTTGCTTGTCCCGTGCCCTTGGCACCGCTTGCTGACACGCATGCGCATCTGCTTTCGTTCTGGGGCAAGGAGGTGCCCGAGACGCTCCTGCGCGCCAAGGCCGCGGGCGTCGAGCTATTGGTGACGATGCTCGACCCCATCGCCGACAAGCGCAGTGTGACGGACTATAGCGACTGGCTGACGCGCGAGATTCTGCCGATGCAGGGTATCCCGCAGATCAAGTATCTTGCCGGCGTGCATCCGTATGGCGCGCCGGACTATACCGACAACGTTCATGCACAGGTCGTTGCCGCACTCGATGACCCCTTATGCGCCGGTATTGGCGAAATCGGCCTGGACTACCACATGGACTATGACGACGACATTGCGCCGGCACCCCATAACGTGCAGATTGATTGCATGGCACGTCAGCTCGAAGTTGCCGTGCGCCGCAATGTGCCGGTGGAGTTGCACCTGCGGCACGAGGACTCGGATGGGGAGCGCACCTCGCATATGGATGCGTACAACGTGCTTCGTGAGGTGGGCGTGCCCCAGGCCGGTTGTGTGCTGCACTGTTTTGGCGAGGACCGCGCCACGATGGAGCGCTTTGTGGAGCTGGGCTGCTATATCGCCTATGGTGGTGCGGCCACCTTTAAGCGCAACGACGACGTGCGCGAGGCATTTGCGGCGACCCCGCTCGACCGCATTTTGTTCGAGACGGATTGCCCGTATATGGCTCCGGAGCCCATCCGCGGTCTTGAATGCGAGCCCGCAATGATCTCCATTACGGCAAACGCGCTGGTTAACGACCGTGTCGATCGTGCTGGTGAGGACGCCGAAACAATCGCGCAAGCCGCTTGGGAAAATGCCTGCAAACTTTTTCAAAAATAGTTCTTGCGTTCGCGATGGCGCTCCGTTATTCTAATTCCTGCACGCGGGCGTGGCGGAATTGGCAGACGCGTACGGTTCAGGTCCGTATGGGGGCAACCCCATGAAGGTTCAAGTCCTTTCGCCCGCACCATTGATTGAAAGAGCTCCCAGCAATGGGAGCTTTTTTGTTATGGGCCCACCGCAGGGACTTGAACCTGCGAAGGAGCAAGCGTAAAGAAAACGCGGAGCGTTTTTAGCGAGCTGGCGAGTCCGCCGGCAGGCGGCCGAAGCCGGTGCGGATCCGCGAAGCGGATACGCGGACGTCCTTTCGCCCGCACCATTGATTGAAAGAGCTCCCAGCAATGGGAGCTTTTTTGTTATGCACGATCTCCTTGGACGGGTATCCTAGTACCAACGTGTGCCTATCAGAGGAGAGACCATGCTGTTTTCCGGTATCATCGCCGCCCTTACCAGCCTTTTGATTCCCATCATCATCCTGTTGCTGCTGCTCCCCAACGCCTGTTATGTCGTTGAACAGCAGCACGCCGTAATCATCGAGCGCTTGGGTAAGTTCAACCGTATCGTCAACGCGGGCTTCCACATGAAGGTACCCGTGATCGACCGCAAGGCCGCCACGGTGAGTCTGCGCACCATGAAAAACGGTTTTGGCATCGACGTTAAGACCCAGGACAACGTGACTATCGGCCTTGAGGTCTCTGCTCAGTACCACGTGAGCTATGACATGGGCGCCGGCCCGGCAGATTCGGGTATCTACAAGAGCTACTACATGCTGCAGGAGCCCGTCGACCAGATGCGTGACTTCATCACCGACGCCCTGCGCTCTTCGATTCCCGTCTACACACTCGATGAGGTCTTTGCCAAGAAGGATGACATCGCCAAGGACGTTAATGCCACCGTGTCCGAGCAGATGGCTGCCTACGGCTTTACCCTCGTGTCGACACTCATCACCAAGATCGCGCTGCCGACCGAGGTCGAGAACTCCATGAACGACATCAATGCCGCCCAGCGAAAGCGCGCTGCCGCGCAGGAGCTCGCCGAGGCCGACCGCATCAAGCGCGTCACCGAGGCGACCGCCGAGGCCGAGGCGATGGAAAAGGCGGGCGAGGGCATCGCCAACCAGCGCAAGGCCATCGCGCTGGGTATCAAAGATTCGCTCGAGATTATCCAGGAGACGGGTGTCGGCAACGACGAGGCCAACCAGCTGTTCATGTTTACGCAGTGGACCGAGATGATGACGGAGTTTGCTCGCACGGGTAAAACCTCGACGGTCGTGCTGCCGAGCGATTTCTCGCAGTCGGCCTCGATGTTCGAGCAGATGCTGACCGCCGGCAAGGTTCAGAACGAGTCGAAGGAGTAGACACGCGTGAAATACACCGTCGTTTGCGTCGGTAAGCTCAAGGAGCGCTTTTGGAAGGACGCGTGCGCTGAGTACACCAAGCGCCTAGGTGCCTATGCCAAGGTTGATATCCGCGAGGTGGCCGATATCGACCCGGCCAAGGCGGGCGGCGTGGATGCCGCGCGCGACAAGGAGGGGGCGGCGATTCTTGCTGCCTTGCCGTCTCGAGCGCATGTGATCCTGCTGGCTATTGAGGGCAAGGAGCGCTCGAGCGAGGAGTTTTCGGCGCGGCTCGATGATCTTATGCTGCGTGGCAACAGCGACATCGCCTTTGTGATTGGCGGATCGGACGGCGTGAGCGATGACGTGCGCGCACGAGCCGACGAGATGCTCAGCTTTGGACGTATTACCTTGCCGCATAACTTGGCGCGCGTGGTGCTGCTGGAGCAAATCTATCGCGCCTGCAAGATCAGCCGAGGCGAGCCGTATCACAAATAGGTCGGCAATACGAAACAATGGCGTGGGACAATAGCTTTCGTTTTGAAGAGCGTGTCTGAGAGGACTATGAGATATGAAGATTGGGTTTGTCGGTTTTGGCAATATGGCGAGCGCTATGGCTGATGGCTGGATCGCTGCCGGTGTAGCTGCGAGCGACATGTGCGCCTGCGCGGGTCGCTACGACGCACTGGTTGAGCGCTGCGAGGCGCGCGGCATGGTCGCCTGCCACGATGCCGCCGAGGTTGTCGCCACATCCGATATCGTGGTCGCTGCGGTCAAACCGTACATGATCGAGAAGGTATTCGCCCCGCTCAAGGATGTTCTTGCCAAAAAGGTCGTTCTGTCGGTTGCCTGGACCTGGGACAGTGCCAAGTGGGAGCAGGTCCTGCCGGGCGTCGCGCATATCTCGACGGTGCCCAACACGCCGGTTTCGGTGGGCGAGGGCGTCATCGCTTGCGAGAAGGCTTCCACGCTTAGTGATGAGCAGAGCGCGGTGGTGCTTGATCTGCTTGGCAAGCTCGGTGCGGTGGTCGAGCTCGATACGAGCCTGCTGTTCGTGGGCGGCACGGTGGGTGGTTGCGCTCCGGCATTTGTCGCTATGGCAATCGAGGCCCTGGGCGATGCGGCGGTCAAGCACGGTATCCCGCGTGCCGATGCCTATCGCATTGTGAGCCAGATGGTGCTAGGTACGGCAAAGCTGCAGCTTTCAACTGGCCAGCATCCTGCGGCGATGAAGGATGCCGTATGCTCGCCCGGTGGTGCCACCATCAAGGGCGTCGTTGCGCTCGAGGACGCCGGCATGCGCAGCGCCCTGGTCAAGGCAATCGACGCAACCCTCCAGTAAAACCGACCAAAAAAGGGACAGGTTTATGTTGGCAGGTTTTTCCTGCGGTTTTGTCCCTTTAGCGAAAAGTGCCCCGCAACTGGCTCAATTCCAGTTGCGGGGCACTTGCGTTTGCCCAGATAAAACCGACCAAAATAAACCTGTCCCTTTTTGGCAGGTTAGTCCCAGAAGCTGTCTTCTTCGTCCTCGGACTTGGGGCCGCGGTCGACATACATCTTATGGGTGCGCTTCTCCATTACAAAGGCAATAATCGCAAACAGCAGGATGCCGCCGGCGAAAAGGATGGCAAAACCGGTGCGGGTGCCAAACAAAAAGGAAAAAACTGCGTCCATTGGGTGCCTTCTTGCGTAGTTGAGTTGGGTCGTAAACGCTCATAAGTATATACTTGCCCATACATGTACAAGGTTGCAACCTAAATGGAATGTATATCGCCGGAGGATCTAATGCTTGATATCAAGTTTGTTCGCGAGAACCCCGATGCCATCGATGTCGCCATGGCTAACCGCCAGACGTCTTGGGATCGCGAGAAGTTCTTTGAGCTCGACGACGAGCGTCGTGCCGTCATCACCGAGGTTGAGGAACTTCAAGCCATGCGCAATGCCGAGTCCAAGAAGATCGGCGCCCTGATGAAGGAGGGCAAGAAGGACGAGGCCGAGGCCGCCAAGGAGGCCGTGCGCGCCGTCAACGAGAAGATTGACGGTCTGGCCGAGCGCCGCACCGCCCTCGAGCAGGAGCAGTACGACTTCATGGCTCACCTGCCCAACATTCCTTGCGAGGCCACGCCGTACGGCAAGGACGAGGACGAGAACATCGAGCGCCGTCGTTGGGGCACCCCGCGCGAGTTCGACTTCGACTTTAAGCCGCACTGGGATCTGGGCACCGACCTCGACATCCTTGACTTCGAGCGCGGCAACAAGCTCTCCGGCAGCCGCTTCACCGTTCTCGGTGGCGCCGGCGCCCGTCTTGAGCGCGCCCTCATCAACTTCTTCCTCGATACGCACACCAGCCGTGGTTTTAAGGAGTGGTGGCCGCCCATCGTCGTCAAGCGTCAGACCATGTTCGGCACGGGCCAGCTGCCCAAGTTCGAGGACGACGCCTATCACGTCTCGGGCGACAACTTCCTGATCCCCACCGCCGAGGTCGTGCTCACCAACCTGCACGCCGGTGAGGTCCTCGACGCCGACACCCTGCCGCGCCGCTACACCGCCTTCACCCCCTGCTTCCGCGAGGAGGCCGGTTCCGCCGGTCGCGATACCCGTGGCATCATCCGTCAGCACGAGTTCGACAAGGTCGAGATGGTCAAGTTCGCTAAGCCGGAGGAGTCCGACGAGGAGCTCGAGAGCATGACCGCCGAGGCCGAGTACCTGCTGCAGCAGCTGGGCCTTCCGTATCGCGTGATTAGCCTGTGCACCGGCGACTTGGGCTTCTCTGCCCGTCAGACCTACGACATCGAGGTCTGGCTGCCGAGCTACAACGCCTACAAGGAGATCAGCTCCTGCTCCAACTGCGGTGACTTCCAGGCTCGCCGCGCCAACATCAAGTATCGCGACCCCGAGAACTTCAAGGGTTCGCGCTACCTGCACACCCTCAACGGTTCCGGCCTGCCGGCTGGCCGTACCATGGCTGCCATTCTGGAGAACTACCAGAACGCCGACGGCACCATCACGATCCCCGAGGTCCTGCGTCCCTACATGGGCGGCCTCGAGAAGATCGAGCCGGTCGCGTAACTTGGCTGCATAGGCGATATGCAAGGGCGCTCCTTCGGGGGCGCCCTATTTCGTGCGCAGGTCCATACCATGCTGTGCGGACAGCTCAATAGAAAACACACGAACAACTGTTCTGTATGCAGCCATCTACCTGCTATGCTTTTGCTAAATAAGAGCGAGAGAAAGGGGACGCGATGGAGCTGTTTGATGATCGGGTGGTTTTGTTTGAGAGCGACGAGGGCGGGGAGTACCTGCTTGTGACGTGTGAGCCGTCTGGCATGGGTGGCCTGGTGGTTCGACAGACGAGCGAGGGGCCGTTGACGCAATGGTGCTACGAGGAGTCGCCTCATGTGGTTGAGACGTTTGTGGCGCACGAGGGGCTTGTGGCCCTAGAGCATTTCTATGGGGTCCAGACATCTAATCAGGTTGCTCGCATGTTGAGCATCTCGTTTGCCGATTATGATTGTGCCCAGCGGGTGAGATCGCTCCTGAGGGAACTTGATGCTAAGTTTGACGTGATCGAAAAGCCAATCGATCGTACGGGGAATGGCGGTATATGCGGAGCAGCATGACAAGACTGCGTTCCACAAAAAAGTTTGAAATTGTGCTTGACTCCAATAAGCTAAAGTGGTTTTATATGTCTTGCGCTGCGGCGTTACCTCAGCTGGATAGAGGGTCTGACTACGAATCAGAACGTCATAGGTTCGAATCCTATACGCCGCACCAATTGAAATTGAAAGCCTCCGGCAACGGGGGCTTTTCTTTTATGGCAACACCGCATGGATTCGAACCTCGGTCGAGGCGCGGGCGTCAAGAAAACGCGGAGCGTTTTTAGCCCGCGGGCGAGTCCGCCGGCAGGCGGGCGAAGCCGGTGCGGATCCGCGAAGCGGATGCGCGGAATCCTATACGCCGCACCAATTGAAATTGAAAGCCTCCGGCAACGGGGGCTTTTCTTTTATGCCGCCACCGCATGGATTCGAACCTCGGTCGAGGCGCGAGCGTCTTAATCATCACTTCGTAAAATTTTTCCAAATTGTCGCTTGACCCATCGAGGGGTCACGTGCATAATAATCCGTGCGTTGCGGCGTTACCTCAGCTGGATAGAGGGTCTGACTACGAATCAGAACGTCATAGGTTCGAATCCTATACGCCGCACCAATTGAGTTTTTAGCCTCCGGAAACGGGGGCTTTTCCTTTACGGGGGCATTGCGGAGATTCGAACCTCGTTCGAGGCGCGAGCGTCAAGAAAACGCGGAGCGTTTTTAGCGAGCGGGCGAGTCCGCCGGCAGGCGGGCGAAGCCGGTGCGGATCCGCGCAGCGGATGCGCGGAATCCTATACGCCGCACCAATTGACTTTAAAGCTCCCGGCGACGGGGGCTTTTCTTATATCGCGATGCGTCGAAGATCGCGCCAAGCCCTCCAAATGATTAAAAATCAAATTCGATAACTTTTTTTGAAAAAATGCTTGACCATTATTCAGTCCCTGTGCATAATAATCAACAAGTCGCGGCGTTACCTCAGCTGGATAGAGGGTCTGACTACGAATCAGAACGTCATAGGTTCGAATCCTATACGCCGCACCATTTGAGATTAAAGCTCCCGGCAACGGGGGCTTTTCTTTTACGTAAACACCGCATTGATTCGAACCTCGGTCGAGGCGCGGGCGTAAAGAAAACGCGGAGCGTTTTTAGCCCACGGGCGAGCACGCCGGCAGGCGGGCGAAGCCGGTGCGGATCCGCGCAGCGGATGCGCGGAATCCTATACGCCGCACCATTTGAGATTAAAGCTCCCGGCAACGGGGGCTTTTCTTTTGCGTCAGCTTGAGTGCTTTCGTCCAAAGGGACGATTTCCTGTCGACTCGTGTAAGATTCCGAGTAGATGTCGCGACTTATTCGCGACCACTCCTTCTTCAAGCGACCGATCAGGGTGATATTTCGTGGCAGAGCGTCCGACATACAAGCTCAGGTTTCTCGATCCCAAGAAGCGCTTTCCGGCGATGCCCGAGCAGCCTGCGGGACGCTCATATGGCGTAGTCTGGAAACTCTTTGGCGAGGATCAGCATGAATCTTGTTATGTCGTCGAATTTGTTGGCAAAAGTCATGTGTCGCTTTTGGGCTACGTAAGCGTTTCGGGTGAGGTGTACAAGGTGGACCGCCCCGTCAGCGAGGCTCCGCTGCCCAACGATCCCGACATGGAACTGGTCCTTGACGAGTCGGACTCCGGTATTGGTGAGATTGTGGTTCGGGGAGCCAACGGCACGATGCGCGCGTGCGCGCGAACCGTCGGCTCTCCCGAAGGCCCCATGCGCGAGCAGTCCGACCACGAGACATGGAATTCGACCCGCTCCCTTCCTTACGGCGAGTTCATGGCGTCGATGTTCCTGCGCTACGTGATATTTGCCAACTCCGAAAGCGCTATTGCGAACACGGCGGGCGTCGACGGTCTCGATGCGGACATGCAAAATGTTATCGACAAGATCAAGCTCGTAAAGTTGCCCGAGCCGGTCGAGGTGTTTTTGGGCTTTAACACGGCACCGCTCCCTGATGCTATCGAGACGCTGCTTTACCGCGTTGACCATGCCGAGAATCCGAGCGGTATCGAGCGCTATGCCGCTGCCCTTATGAGTGAAATTGACTTGCCCCGCCTGCGCACCATCGCTGCCAAGTCCGAGATGAGCCTGGCTCGCATTGATCGTTCAAAGCTTTTCTATCTCAATTTTGATCGTAGCCTGCTGGACCAGGACGAGATTGACATGCTGCTTGCCATCGAGTGCCGTCTCAACCGCCTCTCCGGCATCCTTGAGCGCATCGGGGCTGGATTGGTCCCCGCGGCCTCGTCGCCGAGCCTTGAGGGCTGCGCGCTCTTTGATGCGTGGCATATCGCTAAGACGACCAACGATGTTCCTCGACTGCTCGATACGGCCTCGAGCGATAACCCGTGGGGCGAACCGGGTACGGTGGCTTGCCAGCCGGGCGGTGAGTGGGATGTGCGTACCCGCTTCGCGCGTATTGTCGAGGCGCTTAACGTGGTCACGCGGCTCGACTATACCTATCGGGCAAACGTTGCCGAGGGGATTATGCTCGTTCGGTTTGGGCAGTCTGTCGTTGATGCCATGCCGCAACGTGAATACGACGCTCAAGATGACGCCTGGCACGAGCTGGACGAGGACACGCGCACGATCTGGGCCGCGGAGCACGATGCGCGCGTGGCGCTCACGCTTGCGGCAGCGTGTTTTGCCGCGGGCACCTGCATCACGCGCTGCTATGTGCAGATTGCTGCTCCCGACAGTGAGCAGGGCGAGTGCGTTGTCGCAACGTATTTCTTTGGGCGTGCGGCCTATCTGGCCGATTGCGTGCCTGTCGCCAAGGATCTTGAGAGCATGGACATGGACGATATGCCGTGCAAGCGTGTGCTTGAGGCGTATGAGTCAACCGCTCCGGAGACGATTGAGCCGGCGGAGGTTCATGCTCGTCCGCGTGATGACCATCGCATGCTGCCGCCGGCGCTGCGCGATCTGCTGCTTGCCGATACGGCTGACGAGCTGGAGGTCATGGAAGAGGACGACGACCCATACGTGGCCCGTGTTGTTGAATTGCGCGAGCAGGCAAAAGTCGACCGTACAGGTGCTTTTGAAGGCTTTTCCCGTCTTGTCGAGGAGTTGGAGGCCAAGTGCGCCGTCGCCGAGCTTTTGGCGACAGGTCCGGTTCAAACGCAGTTTTGCGATAACCAGCTGGTGCGCATGGTGCTACCGGTGTTGGAAGAAGACCGCTCTGTGCGAATCCTTCGTGCGCCCGATGCGCTGTACTTTGCCCAGCACGAGATCTGCAGCTTTTACGCCGAGCAAGAGGACTTTGAACGAGCACTGCCCGAGGTGCGCCATCTTTACGATCTGGCGCGCTCGTCCATGCAGTCGCACTTTGCGCTCATCAACGTGCTTGCGCGTCTGGAGCGCTTTGACGAGATTATCGAGGTGGCGCGCCACGGCCTACGTATTGCCAGCGATCGTTCTGCAATCGGCTACCTGTTCTATCGCTTGGCGTTTGCCTATTGGAATTGCGATCAGCTCGACCTGGCGCTGGCTTGTTACCGTCTGGTGCCGCGCGGCGAGGAGTCGGGCAGCAGCGCGCTGGAAGAAATGCAGGGCCTTATGAACGAGATGGGTGTCAGCGAGCCTCCGACGTTCGAGGAAGCGGTCGAGACCATCCGCAGGGCTGGACTCGAATTGCCGCCCGTGCCCGCGGTGGCCAACCAGCTTGCGGATGCCGCCGTGCAACTGGTCGATAACGGCTTCTTTTTCCTGGCGCGCGGCTGCATCTTCCAAATGTGGCGCACCATGGGCAACGATGAGCTCGGCTCCCTCAATCGCTCGCTGGGGTAGGGGCGAAAACTGCAAGGAGGAAAGGCCGCTAGGCAATTAGAAAATTTCCTCTTGCCCATCCTTGGCTGTTTGGTTACTATAGAACGGCTGTTACGGAGAGCTGACCGAGAGGCCGAAGGTGCTCGCCTGCTAAGCGAGTATGCCCCAAAAGGGCATCTGGGGTTCGAATCCCCAGCTCTCCGCCAGTATGACTTGAAAGAAGGGTCCCATTTGGGGCCCTTTTTTGTGCGGAGAAAGGAGGCTGGGGATTCGAACCCTCAAAAAAGAAGGCATCCTTTCGGATGCCTTCTTTCGGTGAGCGTATTGTTCTTCGATCCTACACCTTGGGCGCCTTGGCTACGGTCTCGCTCTCTGCCGTGAGTGGCCGGTTGTCGATGCGGCGGCCCAGGCGGTCGAGCTTCACGAGCAGCCACTCGATGGGATTGGGCCCCGAGCCTTCCTCGTCGGCAACCAGGTCCATGACGGCGACCTTGGTCCCGTCCTGCTTGAGCGTAATGCTGCCCACCTTGTCGCCCACATGCACCGTGCCCGAAAGATCGTCGTAGCTAACCTTTTCGGTCACCTCGCCGGCAAGGGAAAACACGGTCGCTTGCGCCGTAGGATCGGCGAGTGTGGCGTCGATCGTCTTATCAGTCCAGTCGGTTTGACCAATGCGCGCCATAAGCGGGTTGCCGTTGGCGGTCTTTTCCTGCGTGTTAGCGATTGCGACCGTCACCTTGTGACCGTAGTACCAATTGGCAAGGGTTGCGGTATCGGTAAAGCGCTGGTCGGTGGTGGTGGAGTTCAAAACGACGGTGTAGATCTCGTCGCCATCGCGGTTGTAGGCACCCGTAAAGCAATAGCCTGCATCGTCGGTAGTGCCGGTCTTGCCACCGATGTTGCCATCTTGGCCCAGCAAATAGTTATGCGTGTCCATGGAATGCGAATGGTCGGTGCCGTCGGCGCCCGTGACCTCGATCCAGGAATCCTCGCTCGCTACGACCTCGCGGATCGTGTCGTTTTTCATGGCCTCCTGCATCATCAGCGCTACGTCGTGTGCGGTTGAGTGCATATCGCCAGCCCACTCATCAAAGTCCAGACCATGCGGGTTTTCAAAAAGCGTACCGGTGCAGCCGAGCTTCTTAGCGCGCTCGTTCATGGCCTTCACAAATGTGGCCTCGGCGTCTTTGGTCTTAGGGTCGATCTTCTTGCCCACATATTCGGCGAGCACGATGGCGGCGTCGTTGCCCGAGGGAATCATCAGGCCGCGCAGTGCCTGCTCCACGGTAAGCTCGTCGCCTTCGAGCAAGCCGGCGGTCGAATTACCCACGGTGGCTGCGGCGTTGCTCACCGTGACCTTCTCGTCCATCTTGCAATTCTCGACGGTTAGGATTGCGGTCATGACCTTGGTGATCGAGGCAATCTTGACCTGCTCATCGGCGCCGCGGGCATAGTAGACGGTGCCGTCTTTGCCCATGACGAGGGCATTGGTCGCATCGATATCGGGCAGGTTTTCGGCCGTGATACCGCGCGCATCGGCGGTTTTGCCGCAAACATTGTCGGTCGTGAGCACTTGGGCGCCGGCGACGGTGGGCACGCCAGCGGCAAGGGCGATAGCGCAGACAAAGCCGGCGGCAAGCTGGGCTGAGCGCTTTGCAAAAGAGATGAGGGACTTCACAGATTTCGCTTTCGACGGGATGGTCTCTTCTGGAACTAGAGTATATCGTTTGCCGGTGTCGGCGATTATCGCGTGCGTGCGTGGCCCACATCCGCGCCCGAACGGGCACAAGGGTGCTTAAGGCCGACTTAATCACCCACGCTTGTTGTGTGTGGCATGCGCCCCCTCGGGCATAATGGAGCGCGAGAGGAGCACGCATGAACGAGCGCATTTTGGTAGTTGATGACGAAAAGGCCATCGCCGACTTGGTTGGTATCTACCTTACAAAAGAAGGCTTTGACGTACAGGTCGCCTATAGCGGGGCCGATGCTGCCAAGGCAATCTTGGAGCAGGAGTTCGATCTGGCGCTGCTGGATGTCATGCTGCCCGATATCGATGGCTTTGAGCTGCTACGTACGATCCGTTCCAGCCATACCTATCCCGTGATCATGCTGACGGCGCGCGATGCCCAGCAAGACAAGATCGAGGGCCTTTCGCTTGGCGCGGACGATTATGTGGTCAAGCCGTTCCGTCCGCTTGAGCTCATCGCACGCGTGCACGCTCAGCTTCGTCGCTACACCAGCTACGGTAGCCGCGCGCAGGCGGCCGAGTCGCCGACCATCCAGCTCGACGGCCTTGAGATCAACCGCGATGCTCGTTCCGTGACAGTGGACGGTTCACCGGTTCGCCTCACGCCCATCGAGTATTCCATCTTGCTGTATCTGGTCGAGCATCGCGGCAGCGTGGTGGCCGTGGAGGACCTGTTCCGCGCGGTGTGGAACGAGGATTTTATGCCCGGCTCCAACAATACGGTGATGGTGCACATTCGCCACCTGCGCGAAAAGATCGGCGACGACGCTCAAAAGCCGCGCTTTATCAAAAACGTCTGGGGCGTCGGCTACATAATCGAATAACGCCTTTGATGGTGGGGAAGTGGATATGACAAAAGACGATAGGCGGGTATTCGAGGTGCCCGATCGACTCTTTGAATACGTAAGGGCGGTCGTTGACAACCGTGCGTTGGCGACGGTACTGCTCTTTATGCTGAGTCTGCTGCTCATCGGCATCGACAATATCGTTGGCATCCTGGCGGTGCTGCTCATTGGCTTTTTGCTGATCGATCGATTCGAAATCGTTCGCCGCTGCGTGGTAATCGGCGGTGCCGCGTGGACCCTTACGCTGGCGATCGGGGCCCTGGCGCTTGGCGGTATTCGCGAGCCCGTGTTCTTTGATGCCGGCTTTGTGTTCAACATGCTTGGCTTTGTGCTGGCACTTGCCGTGTGCGTCCTGTTCTTTTGCGGGCGTGCCCTGTACTACCAGGGTTATGAGCAGGGCGAGCAGCATGCCGACCGCGTGATCGCCGCCCGCATTCAGGACCGTCTGATCGATAACCCCGACACATGGGACAACATTGACGGCGACTTCCTCGAGGTCGAGGGCGCGCTCAACCGGGTGCGCGATTGCGAGCGTAGGGTTCAACAAGCCCTGCGTGACGAATCCCACCGCAAAGATGACCTGGTGACGTACCTGGCGCACGACCTGCGCACGCCGCTCGCCAGCGTGGTGGGCTACCTTTCGCTCTTGCAGGAGGCCCCCGATTTGCCGCTTGAGCAGCGCGCACGTTTTACGGGCGTGGCACTCGACAAGGCCCACCGGCTCGATGCGCTCATCGAGGAGTTCTTCGACATCACGCGCTTTGATTTCCACGATATCGTGCTCACCCGCAGCTACGTCGATTTAGGGCTCTTACTGGCACAGGTGGCCGACGAGTTCTATCCCATTCTCAACGAACAGCATAAAGAAGCCCAGGTTGATATCTGCGAGGATCTGACGGTGCTCGTGGACGGCGACAAGATGGCTCGCGTATTCAACAACATCATGAAAAACGCCGTTGCCTATAGCTATGAGGGCTCGACTATCACGATCGAGGCCGGGCGCCAAGACGATGGCGGCGTGCGCGTACGATTTATAAACCAGGGCGATCCGATCCCTGCGGCAAAGCTCAAGGTGATCTTTGAGAAGTTCTATCGCCTGGATGCGGCGCGTGCAACCAATCGCGGTGGCGCCGGTCTGGGCCTTGCTATTGCCAAGGAGATCATCGCGGCACACGGCGGTACCGTTGCATGTGAATCGACGCCCGAACACACGATATTCACCATCGAGCTGCCCGCCGCATAGCCAGCGTGCGCTTACAAACACTTGACAATGTGCTCACGTGCGTATGAGCCGCGATTCCTACTATCGATACTGCTGAATTGATATCGATATGGAGGTATGCGGTATGACGGCTGCTGCGGCTGTGGAGCCCACGGAGCTTGAAGAACTCATGGAAGCGCAGGCCGAGGCCGCGCATGAGCGCGAGGTTGGGGACGCGACTCGCCCCACGGCAGAGGATCTTGCCGCCTCGCCGACGCGCATCGACGTCGAGGGCCTCGACCTGTTCTATAGCGACCACCATGCGCTCAAGGACGTGAATATCAAGATCCGCGACAAGCAGATCACCTCGTTCATCGGGCCTTCAGGCTGCGGAAAGTCTACGTTGCTGCGCTGCTTTAACCGCATGAACGACGGCATCAAGGATTGCCGCATCGAGGGCAAGATTGCGCTCGATGGTCAAGATATCCTGGGCGATTACGACATCTGCCGTTTGCGCCAGCGCGTGGGCATGGTGTTCCAGCGCCCCAACCCGTTTCCCATGAGCATCTACGACAACGTCGCCTACGGTCCTCGCGGTATGGGTGTGCGCGACCGCGCCGTCCTCGATGAGCTGGTCGAGGACTCCCTTCGTCGCGCTGCGCTATGGGATGAGGTCAAGGACAAGCTCAAGGAGACGGGCCTGGGTCTTTCGGGTGGACAGCAGCAGCGCCTGTGCATCGCCCGCGCACTTGCCGTGCAGCCCGACATTCTGCTGATGGATGAGCCGACCTCGGCACTCGACCCTGTGTCGACGCTCGTGGTGGAGCAGCTTGCCTGCGAGCTCAAGGAGACCTGCACGCTGGTGGTCGTGACGCACAACATGCAGCAGGCCGCGCGTATTTCCGATTCGGTTGCGTTCTTTTTGCTGGGTGAGCTGGTGGAGCACGCGCCCACCGCGCAACTCTTCAAGAATCCGTCCGATCCGCGCACCGCGGATTATTTGACGGGGCGTTTTGGCTGACGCTGTCTTTTACAGGTGCCTTTAGGGTTAAGATGCGGTCATATCGGCCGCAAAGGGGTTCAACATGATCTATTACGTCGAGGACGATGACAACATCAGGGATTTGACAGTCTACGCGCTGCGCAAGCAGGGAATCGAGGCCGAGGGCTTTTCGTGCGATGGCGAGTTTAAAGCTGCCGTGGCGCGACGGGTGCCCGATGCTGTGCTGCTCGATATCATGCTGCCCGACACCGATGGCTTGGCGATTATGCGTCGCCTGCGTGCCGATCGCCTGACGGCGACGGTGCCCATCATGATGCTTACCGCCAAGGACACCGAACTCGACAAGGTGATGGCGCTCGATGGCGGTGCCGACGATTACCTGACTAAGCCGTTTTCGCTCATGGAGCTTGCGAGCCGCTGCCGCGCACTGCTGCGTCGCGGCGGCATGGTCAAGCAGGCGAGCGATGTGCTCAGCGTGGGCGACATCGTGCTTTCGCCCAGCCATCGCGAGGTGACCGTGGCCGGCGAGCCGCTTAAGCTCACCCTGCGCGAGTTCGACCTGCTCGAGTACCTCATGCGCAAGCCCGGCGTGGTCTTTACCCGCGAGTCGTTGCTGCAGAGCGTGTGGGGCTGGGACTTCGACGGCGGTTCGCGCACCGTCGACGTGCACGTGCAGACGCTTCGCCAAAAACTGGGCGAGCATGCCAGCGCCATCGAGACCGTGCGCGGCGTGGGCTACCGCTTGGCCGAGCCTTCTGCCGGTGATGGTGCCGAAGGCGACGACACCGCGGCCACCGCATCTGAGGAGTAACCCGTGGTCTTCGCCCCCCAGGGAAAACATACGCTGTCGCACCGCGTTTTTGTGACGATCTTTGTCTGCGCCATGGCGGTTATCGTGGCGTTTACGGTGCTGGGTGCGTTCTTTGTGCAAAACACTTTGGCGGATGCCACGAGTGCCAATCTGGCGCAGGAAACCGAGCTCATTGCTGCCGCCCTCGACGAGCAGCAGGAGCCCATTCCGTTCTTGCGGAGCCTCGATCGCGAGGATCTTCGTATCACGCTGATCAATAAGGACGGATCTGTTGCCTACGACAACGAGGCGTCGCCTTCCACACTGCCCAACCATGGCGATCGCCCCGAGGTCATTGAGGCCTTTGAGAGTGGTTCGGGTTCCGCGGAGCGCGCAAGCTCTACACTCGACGAGATTATGCTGTATCGCGCCGTCACCCTTGATAACGGCCAGGTCGTTCGCTTGGCGCAGGCCCAGCCTGGCGTTGCGGCGATTTTGCTGTCGATGCTGGCGCCGATGCTGCTTATCGCAGCAGCGGGTGCGGTACTCTCGTTTTTTATGGCGCGCCGTGAGTCCCGTGCCATCATCGCGCCGTTGCAAGAGGTGGATTTGGATCACCCACGCCGTAGCTATGAGCACGCCTATGCCGAGATGGTCCCCATGCTTGAGCGTATCGAGTCGCAGCGCCAGGAACTCAAGCGCCAAATGGCGGTGCTAGCGGACAACGACCGTATGCGCCGCGAGTTCACGGCGAATATCACCCATGAGCTCAAGACGCCGCTTACGGCGATTTCGGGCTATGCCGAGCTCATCGCAAATGGCATGGTCGAGGGCGAGGACGACCTGCGCAACTTTGGCGGTCGCATCTATCGTGAGGCGGGCCGCTTGGCAGCGCTTGTCAACGACATCCTTACGCTGTCTAACTTGGACGAGGCCGAACGTGCAACTGAAGGCGAGGCAGTGCCCATTGGGTCTACGGAGCCTATCGAGCTCTCTCGCGCCATTTTGACGGTGGAACAGCGTCTTGAGCAGGTTGCCCGGCAGTCGAATGTGACCATTGGGCACGAGACGAAGCCCGTGGTGATCGAAGGCGTGTCGCGCCTGATCGACGAGCTGATCTATAACCTTGCAAGCAACGCCATTCGCTACAACCAACCTGGCGGTACGGTCACGCTGCGCTGCGGAACCAACGATGAGGGCCGTCCGTACCTGTCTGTTGCTGACACGGGTATCGGTATTGCGCCCGAAGAGCAGGGTAAAGTGTTCGAGCGTTTTTACCGTGTGGACAAGAGTCGTTCTAAGGCGCGTGGCGGAACCGGCCTGGGCTTGGCGATTGTTAAGCATGCCGCTCTGTACCATCATGCCGCGATTGACCTGTCGAGTGAACCGGGCGTGGGGACTACCATTACGGTGACGTTTCCCGTGCAGCAAGAGGGACCGTTCGCGTAGCTGTGTGGCAAAAACCGAGGATTAGACGATACGCCCGCGTCTCCGCTGCCGCGTAGGTTGTTGCGCAACTTACGCGCGGACGCTGTATCTTATGTATAGAGTTCGGACATGGCAGAAAGATGCGATATCATATGAGCAGTTTTGTCGATACGAACTAGGGAAATGAAAGGCAAGCTGCATGACCCTTCTCGAACTGTTCCAGCTGCTGAAGAAGCACCTCAAGCTGGTCATCACCCTTCCGGTGGTCTGCGCGATCGCCATGGGCATCGTGTCCTTCGTTGCGATGGACAACACCTATACCGCGACGACGAGCATGTACATTCTCGCCAAGACCGACGATAGCGGTCAGATGAGCTACAACGATCTCTCGGCGAGCCAGATGCTTTCCAACGATATCGCCACGCTGCTGGATAGCGATAGCGTTAAGAGCGGCGCCGCCAAAGAACTGGGCCTCACCGATCTGGATGACTACAAGGTGTCTGTTTCCTCCGAGACCACCACGCGTGTCATTACGCTTTCGGTTACCGGCACCGATGCCAAGGAGACGGCTGAGGTCGCAAAGGCCATTGCCAGCTCGGTGAGTACGGTCGCTCAGAACGTCGGCGCTGCCCAGAGCATCAACGTTATCGACGAGGCTAAGACCCCCGAAGCCCCCAGCGGCCCCAAGCGCACGCTGTATATTGCCGTCGCGTTCCTCGCCGGTATCTTTATCGCAGTTGCCTATGTCGTTTTGGCAGACATGCTCAATACCCGCATCCGCGGTGCCGAAGAGGCAGAAGAGCTCCTGGGTATTCCCGTTGTTGGCCGAATTCCGGCTATGAAAGGTGGTAAATAGGCATGGCTAAGGCAAAGAACACCGATAAGCTCGTTGTGCAGAATGCCGCCAAGACCCTTCTGGCCAACATCCGCTTTGCGAGCGTGGACGACCCCATTCGCACCATCACCGTTACCTCCTCGATTCCCAACGAGGGCAAGTCTACGGTTTCCATTAATCTTGCTCAGGCAATCGCCACGAGCGGCAAGAGTGTCCTGCTGGTCGAGGCTGATATGCGTCGCAGGTCCCTTGCCGATATGCTCGGCGTCCGCTCCCGCGGCGGACTCTATGCAGTCCTGTCCGAGCAGGTTTCTATCGACCAGGCGATTGTCGAGACAGGTCAGAAGAATTTCTACTTCCTCGATGCCGAGCCGCATATTCCCAATCCTGCCGACATCATCGTCTCTCATCGCTTTGCCAAGCTGGTCAAGGCACTGTCTGCCAAGTTCCAGTACGTCATCTTCGATGCTCCTCCGGTCGGCACCTTCATCGATGCTGCCGAGATTGCCAGCCTGACCGACGGCGCGCTGTTCGTGGTGCGCGAGGACTTTACCAAGCGCGAAGAGGCGCTCAACGCTATCGCCCAGCTTAAGAAGTCCGAGAAGGTCAAGCTCATCGGTACCGTCATGAATTACTGTGAGACCGAGACTAGCGAGTACTACTATTCTTACTACACCAAGGACGGTAAGAAGGTTAAGAAGGGCTCCGACGATCAGGGCACTTCCAAAAAGGGCATCTTCACCAACCGAGCAAACGTTTAGTTGATTAAGGCTGACCTATGCGTGACATTCATTGCCATATCTTGCCGGGTGTAGACGACGGCGCCGCCGATCTCGAAGAGAGCTTGGCGATGCTCGAGGCTGCCAAGCGGGCCGGTGTAACCAGAATCGTTTGCACTCCTCACTGCCGTGATCCCTATTTTGATTACGACAAGATGTGGGATGCCTTTGAGCTGCTGCGCGATAACGCTGACGGTTTTCCGCTCCAGATGGGCTTCGAGGTCAACCATCGAAAGCTCGTTGAGCTTGGTATCGATGCCGCGGATCACTTGCATTTCGATGGGACCAACGAGTTTCTGCTCGAGCTTTCGACGCATGCCGATGCGTATGCGTTTAGAGAGTACGAGAACACGATTTACGATTTGCAGTGCCGTGGCTACCAGGTGATCATCGCTCATCCTGAGCGCTATCGTGCGGTTCAAAAGGATGTAAGCGTGGCGGAGCGCCTGGTCGATATGGGCTGCAAGCTGCAGGCTTCGGCGGACTTTATTGCCGGCGGTCGCTTTGGTCGCGAGAAAAAGCCGGCACAGCGCCTGTTCGATCAGAACCTGTACAGCTTCATCGCGAGCGATGCCCATAACGTGGGTCATTACGACTGCCTGGCGAAGGCTCGCGCGAAGTTTAGCGTGCGCGGAGCTCATTTTCGCTAAAATCTGTCCCTAACGTTCGCATTGAATGAAAGGGCAGCCATGGATATCCAACTTAAGACGGGATGCTTTGATGACGCGGCGTTGGTGCGCCGCGTCGTTTTTATGGACGAGCAGGGCTACGAGAACGAGTTTGACGCTATCGACGAGGATCCGAACTGCATTCATGTGACGCTCTATGTAGACGGCGAGCTTGCCGGTTGCTCGCGCGTGTTTCCCGAAGAGCTTGAGCGCGCGGCTGACGCAGAGGCTCCGGTGTCGCCGGCGTGCGACTTGGACGAAGGTGTCGCGGCGGGGGAGACCTACATTATGGGGCGCGTGGCTGTGCTGCCGAGCATGCGCCGTCGCGGTCTGGCGAGCAAGATTGTCGAGGCCAGTGATACGTGCGCGCGTGATGCCGGTGCCAAGCTCATTAAGCTGCACGCGCAGGAATACGTGCTGCCACTCTATGCCAAGGCGGGTTACACGCAGATTGCCCCGGTGGACTACGAAGACGAGGGCCAGCCCCATGCTTGGATGGCCAAGCGCGTAGATGGCAGATAGGGACGTTCATTTCCTGCCGGCAGTCGGGGACACTCCTTGGCAATTGGCGTATCAGAGCGTTTGGACATACAGTTTTTCGATTCCGTATGTATATATGCGCGCTAATGGGTTATAAAATCTAAGTCTGGACATAGCAGGTCTGCGATGCGGCTCGGGCAACCGGGCCGTTTTTGCGGACGGGGGTAGCGCGAAAGGACTGCACATGCGTCAATTTAAGACCGAGAGCAAAAAACTGCTCGACCTCATGATCAACTCCATCTACACCAATAAGGAAATCTTCCTGCGCGAGCTTATCTCTAATGCGAGTGACGCCGTCGACAAGCTCAACTTTAAGAGCCTGCAGGACCCGAGTGTCAAGCTCGACCAGGGCGACCTGGCTATTCGCGTCTCTTTTGATAAAGACGCCCGCACCATTACCATCTCGGATAACGGCATTGGCATGACCGCCGAGGAGCTCGAGCGCAATCTGGGCACCATCGCCCATTCCGGCTCCGAGGAGTTTAAGACCGAGAACGCCGAGCAACAGGGCTCCGATGTCGACATCATCGGCCAGTTTGGCGTGGGCTTCTACTCCGCCTTTATGGTCGCCAGCCACGTGAAGGTCGTCAGCCGCGCTTATGGCGAGGACACCGCCCACGTTTGGGAGTCCGACGGTCTTGAGGGCTACACCATCGAGGATGGCGAGCGTGCTGAGCACGGTACCGATGTCATCCTGACGCTGCGCGAGAACGAGAAGCTCGACGCCGACGGCGAGGCCGAGACCTACGATCGCTTCCTGACCGAGTGGGGCCTCAAGAGCCTGATTCAGCAGTACAGCAACTATGTGCGCTACCCGATTCAGATGATGGTGAGCAAGAGCCGCCAGAAACCCAAGCCCGAGGACGCCGGCGACGACTACAAGCCCGAGTACGAGGACTACCAGGAGCTCGAGACCATCAACTCCATGACGCCGATTTGGAAAAAGCGCAGCTCCGACGTTGAGCAGAAGGATTACAACGAGTTCTACAAGTCCACGTTCCACGACTTTGACGATCCCGCGCGCACTATCAGCTTCCATGCCGAGGGTACGCTTGAGTACGATGCGCTGCTGTTTGTGCCGGGCCGCGCCCCGTTCGATCTGTACAGCAAGGACTACGAGAAGGGCCTGGCGCTCTACAGCTCCAACGTGCTGATTATGGAGAAGTGCGACGACCTGCTGCCCGACTACTACAACTTTGTCCGCGGCGTCGTGGATTCTGCCGACGTGTCGCTCAACATCTCGCGTGAGACGCTGCAGCAGAACCGTCAGCTCAAGGCCATCGCCAAGCGCGTGGAGAAGAAGATTACCGCCGATCTTGAGGATATGCGCGACAACGACCGCGAGGCCTACGAGAAGTTCTTTGAGAACTTTGGCCGCGGTCTTAAGTACGGCATCTACTCGAGCTATGGCATGAAGGCCGATGAGCTCGCCGACCTGCTACTGTTCTGGTCTGCCAAGGAGCAGAAGATGATTACCCTGGCCGAGTATGCCAAGGGCATGCCCGGGGATCAGAAGGCCATCTACTACGCCGCCGGCGACTCGCGTGAGCGCTTGGCCAAGATGCCCGTGGTAAAGGGCGTGCTCGAGCGCGGCTATGACGTGCTGCTGCTGACGCAGGATGTGGATGAGTTCACGTTCCAGGCTATGCGTGAATACGTTGCCGCCGATATGCCCAAGGTCTACGAGGACGATGCTGCCCGCGAGGCTGCCGAAAAGGCCGTGGCCGACGGTGCCGAGCCCGAGGTCGAGGATCGTCATCTGGAGCTCAAGAACGTTGCGACCGGTGATCTTGACCTGGCGACCGAGGACGAGAAGAAGGAGGCCGAGGACGCCACCAAGGAAAACGAGGACCTCTTTAGCGCTATGAAGGAGGCGCTCGGTGACAAGGTCGAGAAAGTTGCCGTCTCCGCGCGCCTGACCGATGCCCCCGCTTGCATCACCACCGAGGGTCCGCTTTCGCTCGAGATGGAGAAGGTGCTCCAGAAGGGACCCGAGGGCGCGCCCGACGGCATGCCCAAGAGCCAGCGCGTGCTCGAGCTCAACGCCAAGCACCCGGTCTTTGACAAGCTTGTCGCTGCCCAGAAGGTAGGTGACGCCGACAAGATCAAGCAGTACTCCGGCCTGCTCTACGATCAGGCCCTGCTGGTCGAGGGTATCCTCCCCGAGGACCCCGTTGCCTTCGCGGCGGCTGTTTGCAACTTGATGTAGTTAAGTAGTTACGCCTTTGGGTCCGCCGTTCTAACGAACCTATTGGTTCCGTCGTTCTAACGAACGACGGACCGGTCGACGCTGCAAACGCCCCTAAGCGGCAATCTGACGTTCAATCGTCGGTCGCGTACCAAAGTACGCTTCCCTCCTCTTTCACGTCACCTTGCTCGCTCAGGGGCGTTTTCGCTGACTTATGCTCAACCTGCGACGCTTTCGTGGCCCTAAGTAGTCATCGGGGACGTTCTTGTTTGACTAGTCGTTTAAGAACGTTCCCAATGACTATTCGGATTGCTAATTTGTGCGGGCTGTGGTTTTGTGACCTGCTGAAATAAAAGATACTGTACAACTGTACACTAACTCATCTTCGTAGTATATTGCTACCCGCAAAACTCAGCACCATTGTGCCGCGAGGCACTAAAGCGCCTACGTACAATGGTTGTCGATAGTACGATTCGATTCAACGACAGGATGGATGGTCCAAGCGTGAGTCTCGGCAGCAAACTATCCAACGCAAAGGTCTCCTTTGCGATATTCAAGCGCGACATTAAGCGACTGCTTGTGAACCCCGTCGCCTTGGTGGTTACCCTGGGCGTGTGCGTTATCCCCTCGCTGTATGCCTGGTACAACATCGTGGCAAACTGGGATCCGTACGGAAACACCCAAGGTATCAAGATTGCCATCGCCAACAACGATCAGGGCACTCAGAATGACTTGGTGGGCGAGCTCAACGCGGGCGACCAGGTCGTCGATCAGCTCAAGGAGAACGATCAGCTGGGCTGGACCTTCGTCGATTCGGCCGCCGATGCCAAAGAGGGCGTCGAGAGTGGTGAGTACTATGCGGCCATCGTAATCCCCAAGAACTTCTCCGACAATCTTGTTTCGATGCTCGATGGCAATTACCATCAGCCGAAGCTCACCTATTACGTCAACGAGAAGAAGAGCGCTATTGCGCCCAAGGTCACCGACACTGGTGCCAATACCATCGAGGAGCAGATCAACTCGGAGTTTGTCTCCACGGTGGGCGAGACCGTCGCGGGCATTGCCAAAGATGCTGGCATCGACCTTAAAGACAAGGCGACCCAGACCCGGGATTCGCTGGCGGGCTCGGTGTCCGAGGCGTCTGATACCCTGGGCGAAGTACGCGATTCCATCGGCGACATGAACACCGCCATCGACAAGACGAGCAGCTCGATTGCTTCGGCCGATGCTGCGCTGGCGGGCCTGCAGGGGCAGGCGCCCTCTCTAACGCAGGCGATCTCCCAGGGCAACGACCTGCTGGGCGAGGCTCGCGCCACGGCGGGCAACTCTATCACCTCGCTCTCCAAGGCACTCTCGGAAGGTAGCCTTGCACTCACCAAGACGTCAGCCTCCGCGAACGCTGCGATTGGCAAGCTAACGGGTACGGTCACATCTACGACCACCCGCATCGACAACTCGCTCGAGTCTCTCCAGGCGACGATCGATCACAATAAGGCCGTTATCGGGCACTTGGAGATTCTCGTTAATGACACGTCGACAGGTTCCGAGGAAATTGACGCGCGCATTGTATCGACCATCGATTCGCTTCGCGAGCAAAACCAGAAGCTGCAGAGCATCAAGGATGGCCTTTCTGCACAGTCGAGCGCCATGGCAAACGACGCTACGGCAATCTCGAACGCGAGCAACGCACTCAACGCGGCAATTCAGACCGGTACGGCTAACCTCGGTCAGGCTCAGACCGATCTGGGTCAGAACGCACTTCCGAAGGCTTCGAGCGCGCTTGACTCCTTTGCCGCCGTTTCGGGCGATTTGACCGGCATTGTGTCGGGTATGACCCCCACGATAGCGAGCGCGCGCGGCACGCTGGCGCAGCTCGACGCCACGCTCAAGCAGGCAAAGACCACGCTGTCCCAAACCGACGCCTCCCTTGCCAAGGTTCAGGACAAGCTCGCGACCGCCGCCAATGACATTGCGGCGCTGCAGACCTCTGAGTCTATGGGCGAGTTAGCCGACCTCATGGACGTCGACGTCAATGACGTGGCAGATTTCATGGCATCTCCGGTTGAGCTGACGTCCAAGTCAATCTATCCGGTCAAGAGCTTTGGCTCGGGCATCGCGCCCTTCTACACCAATCTGGCGCTGTGGGTGGGCGGCTATGTGCTCATCGCTATCTATAAACTCGAGGTCGACCGCGAGGGCATCGGTAGCTTTACGGCGCGTCAGGGCTTCTTTGGCCGCTGGCTGCTGCTGGTGATCCTGGGTGCGTTGCAGGCCATCATCGTTACGGTGGGAGATCTGGTCATTGGCGTTCAGTGCGTCAATCCGCTGCTCTTTGTACTGGGCGGCATCGCTATTTCGTTCACCTACGTCAACATCATCTATGCGCTGTCCACCACGTTTAAGCATATCGGTAAAGCCATTGGCGTCATCCTCGTCATTGTGCAGATCCCCGGCTCGTCGGGCATGTATCCCATCGAGATGATGCCCGGCTTCTTCCAATGGCTGCATCCGCTGCTGCCCTTCACCTATGGCATCAACCTGCTGCGCGAGACCGTCGGTGGCATGTATTCGTTCAACTACCTGTTCAACCTGTGCATCCTGGGCGTGTTCCTTGCCATCGCACTCTTTATTGGCTTGCAGCTGCGTCCGCTGCTGCTCAACCTCAACCTGCTCTTTGACAAGCAGCTTTCCACGACGGGCCTCATGATCTGCGAGTCCAACGACCTGCCGCGCCAGCGCTATTCGCTGCGCACGGCCATGCGCGTCATGCTCGATTCGGATTCGTACCGTCGCGAGCTGCTCGATCATGCCGTGGCGTTTGAGCATCGCTACCCGTACTACATCAAGGGCGGTTTTGCCGCCGTGGTAGGCGTGCAGGTTCTGCTCTTTGTGCTTTCGACGGTGCTCGATATCGACAATAACGGCAAGATCATCCTGCTCGTTATCTGGATCATTTCGGTTATCGCCATCTGCGGCTGGCTCATCAACATCGAATACATCCGTGCGAGCCTCAATACCCAGATGCGTATCTCGGCGCTTTCGGACGAGGACCTTCGCCGCGAGATGCGCGAGCACACGGCTGCCATCCCTGCCGCCCGTCGCATGTTTGGTCTCAACGCCAGCGAGCGTGGCGCCAAGGGAGGCGAACAGCCTACGAGCCGTCTGTCGCATATCGGTGCGCATCGTAAGGCTCAAGATGCCGACGGCGCTGACAACGTAAACGGAAACGACGGGGACACCACCCCGCTTGGCAAGCACTCTAAAGGAGGTGAGGCATAAATGAAGAACATCCTGCACCTGTTTAAGCGTGATGTCCAAAACGTGTCTCGCTCCGTGATCGGCATGGTCGTCGTGATGGGCCTCATTATCGTGCCGTGCCTGTACGCGTGGTTTAACATCGCCGGCAGCTGGGATCCGTACGGCAATACCGGCAACCTTAAGATTGCAGTGGTCAACACCGATGAGGGCTACGAGAGCGACCTGATTCCCGTCGAGATCAACGTGGGCGAAAACGTGACGGCGACCCTGCGCGGTAACGAGAACTTTGACTGGGTTGTCCTCAACGACCGCGATAAGGCGATTGAGGGCGTTAAGTCGGGCGCATACTATGCCGCCGTCGTTATCCCCAAGACGTTTAGCGCCGACATGATGACGCTTTTCTCGACCGAGGTGAAGCACGCCGATATCGAGTTCTACGAGAACCAGAAGGCCAACGCCATCGCACAGATCGTGACTGAAAAGGGCTCGAGCGCCGTCCAGAGTCAGGTCAACGAGACCTTTACCAAGACCATCACGACCATCGGCCTTAAGACCGTGTCCAGCCTGCTCGACTATATGAGTACCGACCAGGTGAGCAGCTTTATCGCCAATCTTTCCTCTACGCTGGGCGATTCGGTCGAGGACCTGCAGGACGTTCAGGCGAGCGCGACGTCGCTCGCGGGCATATTGAGCTCTACGTCCGATTCACTGATATCGGCGGGCGGCATGCTCAAGCAGACGGGCACCGTTGATGAGTCGACGAAGCAGCTCATGGAACATGCCAAAAGCGGCATCGATGATTCCAAAGAAGCGCTTAAGGCGGCAAACGATGCCATCGATGCCGCGATCGATGGAAGCGCGGGTTCGTTCGACAATGTGTCCGCCGAGCTTGCGAAGGCATTCGATGCCGCGAATCAGCATGTTGACCTTACGGTGTCTCAGCTCAACGAAGCCGCAGCGGCGCTCAATACGCGTGCTGACGATATCGATGCGATGGCCGATCGGCTCCGCAGCCTTGCCGACCAGGTGAGTGATGACAAGCTCAAAGACGGTCTCAAGTCCGCTGCTACGTCGCTGGGCAGAATCGCCGTTGAGTACCGCAACAATGCGAAGGACCTGACGGCGACCGCAAAGTCCCTTTCGGACGGCATGGCGGAGGTCAACAACTCGCGTGCCGAGGTTGACCAGGCAATCGCCGATGCCAAGGCGGGTATCTCGGGAGCCAAGTCCGACTACGATTCCACGTTCTCGGTTAAGGCCAAGGAGCTCAAGAAGACCATTTCGGGCGTTTTGGATTCCCTGAACGGGATCTCGGGCGACTTGGATAGCGCCGTAGCAGGACTGACCGATGCGTCCGGCTCGCTGGCGAAGGGTCTGTCCAAAGCCGCAAAGCTCGTCAACAAGGCTTCTGACCAGCTGGGTGAGGCGTCGGACAAGATCAGTGCCTTTAAGGACGAGCTTGATAGCGCTCTGATGTCGGGTGACCTGGCCATGATTAAGACAATGATTGGCAACGACCCCGAGGGCCTCGCCGTGTCGCTTTCTGGCCCCGTTGCGCTCGACCGCAAACCGGTCTATCCGATCCGCAACTACGGTTCGGCCATGGCACCGTTCTACACGATTCTGTCGCTTTGGGTCGGCTCAATCGTACTGGCGGCCATGATGAAGGTCTCGGTTGACGATGAGCTTATCAACGAGCTCATCCCCGTACGCCTGCACGAGATCTATCTGGGTCGTTACCTGTTCTTTGGCGGTTTGGCCCTGCTGCAGGCAACGCTCGTGTGCGCGGGCGACATTCTGTTCTTTGGCATTCAGTGCGACAACCCGCTGCAGTTTGTGCTGGCGGGCTGGGTCGCGAGTCTCGTGTTCTCCAATATCGTCTACACGCTTACGGTTTCGTTTGGCGATATCGGCAAGGCGCTCGCTGTCGTGCTGTTGGTCATGCAGGTCGGCGGTTCGGGCGGCACGTTCCCCATCGAGATGACCGGCCCCGTGTTCCAGGCAATCTATCCGTTCCTGCCGTTCACTCATGGCATCAACGCCATGCATGCCGCCATGGCCGGCGCCTACCATATGGAGTATTGGATTGAGCTGGGTATCTTGGCGAGCTACCTGATTCCGTCGCTGGCCCTGGGCGTCGTCTTCCGCCGCCCGGTCATCAAAGCCAACGACTGGATCATCGAAAAGCTGGAGTCGACCAAATTGATTTAGCGCGACAACGTGGCGTTGACGGAACATCGAGGCCTTCCGGCTCGACGCTTTAGTTGAGTGAATTGCATGAGCTGCTTGGTTGTTGTTACAGTAGCGGGGCGTGCCGGGGGTCCGGCGCGTCCCGTTTTTATTTGACCATGAGGCGGCATGCGGTCACGCGCGTGCGGACACCACGCCCAGATTGAGCGCGAGGATGCCCTATGCCCCAGCATGCCACTGACAATATCGAAATGATGCCCGACAGCCCTGTGGCTCGCGAGGACCTGGGTGCGGGCGGCACCTCCCGTGGTGCCGGTGCTCGTTCGCCGTTGTTCTGGAAAGTTCTACTGCTTTCGGTGGCGATTATCTGGGGTTACTCCTTTACCACTATGAAGGACGCGCTCGACACCATTCCGGTGTTTGAACTGCTCTACGTGCGCTTTCTGCCTGCGGCGTTGGTCATGTTTGTCATCTTCCACAAGCGCATCATCGCGCACCTCAACGCCCGCAATCTTATCGTCGGACTTGGAATGGGCACACTTATGTGGGCCGCCTACGTCCTGCAGACGGTCGGTCTGGCGCAAACCACGGCGGGCAAGAACGCGTTTTTGACGGGTACGTACTGCATCCTCGTGCCCTTTGCGAGCTATTTTCTGAGCGGCGAAAAACTCACCCGCTATAACCTGGGCGCGGCACTGCTGTGCTTGGCGGGCATTGGCCTGGTGGCGCTCGATAGCGTCGAGTTCAATATCGGCGATGCCATTACGCTGGGCGGCGCGGTCTTCTTCGCCATCCAGATGGCGGTGACCGCCAAGTACGGTCGCAAAATGGACATCAACGTCATCACGTTTTGGATGTTTGTGGGCAATGGCATCCTAAGCCTGGTCTCGTCGCTGCTATTCGAAACCCAGGCGCCTCTGTCCGTGTGGACGCCGAGCTTTATCAGTGCGATGGCGTTTCTCTCGGTGGGCTGCACATGCGTGGCTCTGCTCATCCAAAACGTCGGCCTGGCGCATGTCCCGGCTTCGACGGGCTCGCTGCTCCTTTCGATGGAGTCGCCTTCGGGCGTGTTGTTTTCGGTGCTGCTGATGGGGGAGGCGCTCACCTCGCGTCTGCTCGCCGGCTTTGTGCTTATCTTCCTGTCGATTATCTTGAGCGAGACTCACTTCGATTTTTTGCGTCGAAAGCCGCGCCCGCAATTGTAAACAACTTGTTGCGCCGCCCTCCTGGGGCGGCATTTTTTATGCCTCGCCCTTAAAGTTGTACCTTACACTTTACGCTATCAAAGTGCTTACCGCAAAAACGTTACTGGAGGGCATTTATGGCACCAGCTCAGTCCGATCTTCAACCGCAATCAGCGCCCAAGGCCACCGCAGCGGCGCAGGCCGCTATCGGTGACGGTCTCGTTGCAGAAGCTCAGGCTTTTGCAGACGAGCTCGCTGCGTGGCGACACGATTTACACCAGATGCCCGAGCTGGGTAATAGCCTCCCACAGACCTCTGCGTATATTCAAGCGCGCCTGACCGAGATGGAAATCCCATTTGCCACGCTCGTCGATGGTTCCTGTGTTGTGGGCCTTGTCGGCGCCGGTGCCGCCGCGGCCCAGGGCAATGGCGTCTGCACGGACGAACAGGCCGGTACGGTCATCATGCTCCGTGGCGACATGGATGCCCTGCCCGTTGCCGAAGAGTCAGGTGAGCCTTTCGCCTCTACGAACGGCTGCATGCACGCATGCGGACACGATATGCACGCGACGGCGCTGCTTGGTGCGGCGCGCCTGCTCAAGGCCCGCGAGTCCGCGCTTGTCGACGCCAACGCCACGGTTAAGTTGCTGTTCCAGCCGGGCGAGGAAACCTTTGAGGGTGCCCGCGCCGCCATCGCCGACGGTCTGCTGCAGAACCCGCGTCCCCAGGTCGCCTTTGCCATGCATGTCAATAGCCAGTCGCCGCTTGGCCTGGTGCTCTACGGCAGCCCGGCGCTCTCGGGCGTGTACGGTTTTCGCATCGCGCTTCAGGGCAAGGGCGGCCATGGCTCGAGCCCCGAGATCTGCATCGACCCCATCACGGCCGGCGTGCATGTGCATTTGGCGCTTCAGGAGCTTATCGCTCGCGAGGTGCCGGCGGCCAAGGAGGTCGCGCTTACCGTTGGCAAGTTCACCGGCGGTCAGGCCGCAAATGTCATTCCCGACACTTGTGTGCTCGAGGGAACGCTGCGTGGCTTCGATGTCGAGCTCATGGAGCACCTCAAGGCCCGCATCGCGGAGGTCGTCAAAGGCGTTGCCACGACCTATCGTACGCCGGCGACTATTGAGACGCTCTCGGATGTTCCCCCGCTCGTACTCGATGACGATATGACGCAGGCGTCGCTTGGCTACGTGGGCGCGGTGCTGCCCAAGTCCGCCTTCCTGCCGCTGTTCCACGCCATGGCGAGCGAGGACTTCGCGTTGATCTCGAGCGAGATCCCGAGTGCGTACTTTACCGTGGGCGCTGCCGTGACTGATACGGACGAGCATTTTGCTCAGCATCATCCCAAGGCACGTTTTAGCGATGCCGAGCTTCCCCTTGGCGCCGCGGCTTATGCCGCCGTCGCTTTGGGCTACATCGCCGACCACCGGTAGCACCCAATCTTGCTGCTCGTTTGTTTAAAAAAAGAACAGCATGTCTCAGCAACGTAAGTTCTTCCCCGGCTGGCTCGTGGTGGCCTCCGGCTTTGTGATCATGGCCACGTGCTACACCATTTTCGTCAACTGCATGAGCCTGTTCCAGCCGCTCATCGTCAGCGACTTGGGAGTATCTCTTGCGCAGTACAACATCTCCAATGCGATCTCCACGGTGGTGAGCGTTATCGGATCGCTTGTCATTGGCCATGTTGCCGACAAGGTTAGTGGTCGCATTTTGGGTTCGCTTACCGTCATAGCCACCTCGGCGGTGCTCGTGGGCATGAGCTTTGTCGGTGAGCTGTGGCAGGTCTACGTGCTCTTTGCCGTCTCGGGCTGCTTCGCTGTCGCCTCGACCCGCCTGCTCATTAGCCTGGTGACCGCCAACTGGTTTACGGCCAAGCGAGGCCTTGCCATCTCCATCGCACTTTCGGGCTCGGGCTTTGGCGGCGCCATTCTGTCTCCCATCGTGAGCTCGCTGATCGTGAGCGTGGGTTGGCGTTCCACCTTCTTGGTGCTTGCCGCCGTCTGCATTGTGGCGGCGCTGCCCATCACGGCGTATTCCTTCCGCACCAAACCTTCCGAGATTGGCCTGAAGCCGCTCGGCGAGAACCCGGGCGATCCGTCCGTCTCGACGGCTGGCGACAAGGACGAGCACACGGCTCCTGAGGTTAACGTTGGCTGGTCTCGCATCAAGAAGAGCCCGGCGTTTTGGCTGCTCGTCGTCGCCTTCCTCTTTATGGGCCTCGTTAACGGCGCCATCTACGATCGCTTTGGTTTGCGCTTTGGCAACGTGCTGGGTTCCGTTGCGTGTATTGTCGCCTGTGTGGCGCTGTGCTTCCCGACGACGGACCTTGGTCCTATTGTTGCCGCTGTGAGCTTTGGTATCGGAACGTGCATGGGCACCATCACGCCTACCATTGCCGCGTCCAAGCAGTTTGGCATGGCCGACCTCGGCAAGGTCACGGGCACCATTACCTCGCTCGAGATGGTCGGCGGCACCGTGGGCGCTATCGTCTCGGGCGTGCTGTTCGATGCCACGGGCTCCTTTGCGAGCACCTGGATTGTGTGCCTGGCATGCTCCGTTGTCATGCTCGTGTTCCTGCTGGCATCCGAGCCCATCGCCGCCAAGCTGCGCGCGAGCGTGGCGGGGGAGTAGACGTCCGTCGCTCTTTTCTATTTGCCCCGTTCTATCCGTGGCTGCCCTGGAGGCCGAATAGATGCTCGTACCATCATTCGGTTTCCAAGGCGGCCACGGATCACAAACAGCGGCGGCGCATCTGGCCGAACGAGTCCCCATACCCTCGTTCGGTCAGACGCGCCGCCGCTGTTTGTGTTTGTGCCGTATAATATCCACTACCTATGACGCGATACAAAAGAAAGGTGTTTGCCCATGCAGGCACAGAAGGCGGAGGGAACCCGCGACCTTATCGGCGCCGAGATGCGCGCCTGGCAAAAGATGCAGCAGATTGCGGCCAGCGTATTCGAGCCGTTTGGCTTTAAGCCCATCGAGACGCCCGCGATCGAGCAGGTGGACGTCTTTGTCCACGGCATCGGCCAGTCGACCGACGTCGTGCGCAAGGAGATGTTCCGCGTGTTTAGCGGCGCCAACCTGGAGCGCGTCTTTACCGAGGGTACCGATACCAAGCTCAAGCCCAAGCAGCGCCTGGCACTTCGCCCCGAGGGCACGGCCGGCGTGGTGCGCGCCGTCGTCGAGAACAATCTGGTGCCCCAGGGCTCCACGCCGTTTAAGGCGTACTACGCCGAGGCCATGTTCCGCGGCGAGCGTCCCCAGAAGGGCCGCCTGCGCCAGTTCCACCAGGTGGGCATCGAGTGGCTCGGCGCTCCCGATCCGGCGGCAGACGCCGAGTGCATCATTATGCTCATGGAGTTCTACAAGCGCCTGGGCTTCGATCTTTCCAAGCTCCGTCTGCTCATTAACTCGATGGGCGATGCGCAGTGCCGTCCGGCCTATCGCGAGCAGGTTAAGCAGTTCATTCTCGACCACGCCGACGAGATGTGCGACGAGTGCCGCGAGCGCGCCGAGCTCAACCCGCTGCGCGCCTTCGACTGCAAGAACGACCATTGCCGCGAGATCATGGCCAACGCTCCGCTGATGGGCGACAACCTGTGCGACGAGTGCCGCGAGCACTACGAGCAAGTCAAGCGCTATCTGGATGCCGCCGGTATCGAGTATGTCGAGGATCCCACCTTGGTGCGCGGCCTGGACTACTACACCCGTACTGTCTTTGAGGTCGAGGCCCCTGGCGCCGGCGTCGGCTCCATCGGCGGCGGCGGCCGCTACGACGGCCTGGTCGAGCTCGAGGGTGGCAAGCCCACGGCAGGCGTCGGCTTTGCCGTCGGTTTTGAGCGCGCCCTGCTGGCCCTGCAGGCCTTTGGCAGCGATCTGGGTGCCGAGGAGGCCCCGTGCGTCTATGTCGCCAACGCAGGCAAGGAGCTGCGCCAGAACGTCTTTGCCATTACGCAGGAGCTTCGCGCCGCAGGTATCGTGACCGAGGCCGACTATCAGGGTCGTTCGCTCAAGGCCCAGTTTAAGCAAGCCGATAAGGTAGGCGCCAAGCTCATCTTGGTCCTGGGTGGCGACGAGCTTGCCGCCGGCAAGGTCAAAGTGCGCGACATGCAGAGCCATGACGAGGTGCTCGCCGATCTGGACAACGTCGTCGAGGCGGTTCGCGAGCGCCTGTAGCGCATCTTTTTGAGCTTCGGGCCTGCTACGTGCCCTGCTCATGGAGAGCGATTGTTACGGGGGTGTTTCGCTTTTATGCGGAATGCCCCCGTTTACGTATGCCGCCCACCGAGAAATACGACCATTTAGGGCAAAAACCTTTGCAATGCAGAAAATACTTTTGTGTGGTAAAGCGCAATCAGTGTCGAAAGTATTTCTCAAGCGCCTATAATGAATACCGCATGTTACGTGCATAGAAGGAGGAATGGGAGGAAACGTGGCTGAGAACCTAAGCAACCAGTCTGTACCCGAAGCCGCGGCGCGCGTCGCTGCCGTGGTCAACCGCCTCGTTAACCGAATCGGCTCGAATGCCGAGTCCAGGGAGCGTCTCGCCGAGATCGAGATCCCCGAGGAGCTGCGCGACAATCTGGCGCTGTTCTTGCGCCTGGAGCGCCGTGTGCTTAGCGAGTATGATCCCGAGATCGCGGACCTGTTCGACAAGATTTTGACAGCCGAGATTGTGGTCAATGCCGGCAACCCCGGTACCTGCGCTGCCGACGAAGCCGTCGACGAGCAGGGCGTGCCCACCGCCGACGAGCCCACTGCCGTGGCATTTCGTGAGGTCGTCGATTTGATCGACAGCCTGCCGCTCGATAAGCAGCAGGTCATCGTTCGCGCCTTTACGAGCTTTTTCCATCTGGCAAACCTGTCGGAGGAGAACTACCGTGTGGCGCAGCTGCGCGAGCGCGAGGCCGGTGCGTCGACCGATACCGAGGTCGATCCTGCCAACGAGCTTACCGTTGCCTATCACCAGCTGGTGAATGAGCTGGGTGTCGAGGGTGCCAACGAGCTGCTCGACAAGCTCGAGTTCCACCCTGTCTTTACCGCACATCCCACCGAGGCCCGTCGTAAGGCCGTCGAGGGCAAGATCCGCCGTATCTCCAACCTGCTGGAGGAGCGTCCGCGTCTGGGCGGCTCCGACCTGGTGGAGAACGAGCGCCATATGCTGCAGGAGATCGACGCCCTGGTGCGTACGAGTCCCATCGCGCTCAAGAAGCCCACGCCGGTCGAGGAAGCCGATACCATCATCGACATCTTCGATAACACGCTGTTCGACGTTATCCCCGTTATCTATCGTCGTTTTGACGATTGGGTGCTGGGCGACAAGGCCGGTACTGTGCCGCCGCTGTGCCCGGCGTTCTTCCATCCCGGCAGCTGGATCGGTTCCGACCGCGACGGTAACCCCAACGTCACCGCCAAGGTGAGCCGTGAGGTCGCCGCCAAGTACTTTACGCACATGGTGCTCAAGCTCGAGGACAAGTGCCGCCACATCGGCCGCAACCTCACGCTCGAGGCTACCTACAGCAAGCCGTCGGCCGAGCTCATTAACCTGTGGAACCATCAGGTCGAGATGAGCCCTCGTTACACGGCCCGCGCCGAGCTGATCTCCGAGCACGAGCCGCATCGCGCCGTCATGCTCGTCATGGCCGACCGCCTGAACGCCACCGTCCGTCGTATCACCGACACCATGTACCACAGCGCCGACGAGTTCCTGGATGACCTGCGCGTCGTCCAGCGTTCGCTGGCCGCCTGCGGTGCCGTCCGTGCTGCCTACGGCCCGGTCCA
Source organism: Collinsella sp. CLA-ER-H5 (assembly GCF_040092375.1). Lineage (NCBI taxonomy): Bacteria > Bacillati > Actinomycetota > Coriobacteriia > Coriobacteriales > Coriobacteriaceae > Collinsella > Collinsella sp. CLA-ER-H5. Next base: position 56,273 of record NZ_JBBNLR010000003.1, on the reverse strand, counting down.
AACCATCATCTGGCAGGTCGAGTCCTTCGGCTTCCATATGGTCGAGATGGAGTTCCGTCAGCACTCCGTGGTGCATGCCCGCGCCCTTAAGGATATCCACGAGAACGGTATCCATGGCGACCTGCAGCCCATGACGCGCGAGGTCATCGATACCTTCCGCGCTATCGGCTCCATCCAAAAGCGCTACGGCAAGAAGATGGCGCACCGCTACATCATCTCGTTTACCAAGAGCGCCCAGCATGTGGCCGACGTCTTTGAGCTTGCCCACCTGTCCTTTGCACACGAGGAGGATGTCCCCGAGCTCGACGTGATCCCGCTGTTCGAGCAGCTCGAGGACCTCGAGGGCTGCGTCGACGTGCTCGATCAGATGCTTACGCTGCCTGTGGTGCAAAAGCGCCTTGCCCAGACCAACCGCCGCATGGAGGTCATGCTGGGCTATTCCGACTCCTCCAAGGATGCCGGTCCTACCACGGCCATGCTCGCGCTGCACTCCGCGCAGGAGCGCATTGCCAAGTGGGCCGAGAAGAACGATATCGACCTGGTGCTCATGCACGGTCGCGGCGGTGCCGTGGGCCGTGGCGGCGGCCCGGCCAACAAGGCCGTGCTGGCGCAGCCCAAGGGTTCGGTCAACTGCTTCTTTAAGCTCACCGAGCAGGGCGAGGTCATCTTTGCCCGTTACGGCAACCGCACGCTGGCTCAGCGCCATGTTGAGTCCGTTGCTGCCGCAACGCTTTTGCAGTCGGCCCCGAGTGTCGAGAAGACCAACACCGAGACCACGCAGAAGTTCTGGGATATGGCCGAGAAGCTCAACACCGCAAGCCACGAGCGTTATCTGGACCTGCTGAACACCGAGGACTTTACACCGTGGTTCTCGACCGTGACGCCGCTGACCGAGGTCGGTCTGCTGCCGATCGGCTCGCGTCCCGCCAAGCGCGGCCTGGGTGCCAAGTCGCTCGACGACCTGCGTACCATTCCGTGGATCTTCAGCTGGAGCCAGGCACGCATTAACCTGGCCGCTTGGTACGGCCTGGGCACCGCCTGCGAGCAGTTTGGCGATCTGGACCAGCTTAAGGCTGCCTACCAGGAGTGGCCGTTCTTCCGCACCTTTATCGACAACATCGAGATGTCGATCGCCAAGACTGACCAGCGCATCGCCAAGATGTATCTGCACCTGGGCGATCGCCAGGATCTATCCGAGAAGGTCTTCACCGAGATGCAGCTCACTCGTAAGTGGGTCCTTGCCATCGTCGGTGACGAGTGGCCGCTGCAGCGCCGCCGTGTGCTTGGCTGTGCCGTTCGCGTGCGCAACCCCTACGTCGACGCCCTGTCCATCGCCCAGGTCCGCGCCCTTCGCGAGGTGCGTATGAACCAGGACGAGATGACCGAGGAGAAGAAGGCCGAGTACATGAGCCTGATTCTTTCGACTGTGACCGGCGTCTCGGCAGGATTGCAGAACACGGGGTAATCGATAGCCCTGTGGCTCTCACCGGGACCCGACGGGTTTCCCTCTGAATGCGTCCTCGCACTTGAAGCCCCCTTATCCTGCTCCTTCGGAGCTGCGGATAAGGGGGCTTCGTGCTGCGGAATGCATTCAGAGGGAAACCCGTCGGGTCCCTTCGTCCTCGGTCTTCGGGGATTGGGGCTGAGGGGAGAATGGCGCGCTTCGCGCGTTTTGGATGGGGCTTGTCCCGGCGGCGCGTTTGGCGCTTCACGCCTCGCGTCTTATCGATTGGGATTGAGATGCATGTGGCGCTTCTCGATTTACGACTGTAGCGGCCGCGGTCCCGTTTGGGATCGCGGTTGTTTTGTTGTGGGTCAAATATGAACGTTGTGTTAATGAGTCGGTGGACGGTGGTGTTTTTCGGTGAGCGGCGTATCCTTCCAACGGTTTATCTAGTGTGTCAGTTGAAAGGAAGAGGGCGCTCGTCATTGTTTGAATGTGAACTGCCGTTTGACCACAAGACGTTGCATCTGGAGCTCGAGGATAAGAACTTCGCGGGTGTGATGGAAGGTCATCAAAACGAGTTTAAGACCACGAAATCGCAGGAAGAGCTAGTAGAGGAGTCGCTTGCCAACCCTTATGGCTCGCCTTCGCTCGAGGAGCTTTGTGCTGGCAAGAAGGATATTGTCATCATTAGCTCCGATCATACGCGCCCCGTTCCCTCGCGTGTGACGATGCCTATTCTGCTGCATCACATCCATTCCGCTGCGCCCGAGGCTCGCGTGCGTATTTTGGTTGCTACGGGTATGCACCGTCCGTCGACGCACGAGGAGCTCGTCAACAAGTACGGCGAGGAGATCGTTGCCAACGAGGAAATCGTTATGCACGTCGCGACTGACGACAGCATGATGAAAAAGATCGGCACCCTGCCTTCCGGTGGCGAGTGCATCATCAACAAGATTGCCGCCGATTGCGATCTGCTGCTTGCCGAGGGCTTTATTGAGCCGCACTTCTTTGCCGGTTTCTCTGGTAGCCGCAAGTCCGTCCTGCCTGGCATCGCCAGCTACAAGACCATCATGTACAACCACAACGGTCAGTTTGTGAATGATTCCCACTCGCGTGCCGGCAACCTGTGCCACAACCACGTGAGCGAGGACATGTTTGCCGCTGCCGAGATGGCTCACCTTGCCTTTGTGCTTAACGTGGTGCTCAACGGCAAGCACGAGGTCATCGGCTCCTTTGCCGGCGACATTCACAAGGCGCACGAGGCCGGCTGTGAGTTCGTGAAGAGCCTTGCCGGCGTTGAGCCCGTCGAGTGCGAGATTGCTATCACCACCAACGGCGGCTACCCGCTCGACCAGAACATCTACCAGGCCGTGAAGGGCATGTGCTCTGCCGAGGCCACGCTTCCCGAGGGCGGCGTGATTATCGATGTCGCCGGTTGTGCCGACGGTCACGGTGGCGAGGGCTTCTATCACAACATCGCCGACAACGATCCTGCGGAGTTTGAGCGCGCCTGCATCGACCGTCCTAAGGACGAGACCCTGCCCGACCAGTGGACGAGCCAGATCTTTGCCCGCATCCTGGCGCATCACCCCGTGATCATGGTCACCGACCTGTGCGATCACCAGATGCTCAAGGATATGCACATGACGCCGGTCAACACTATCGAGGAGGCGCTCAAGCTCGCCTTTGAGATGAAGGGTGCCGATGCCAAGGTTGCCGTCATTCCCGATGGCCTGGGCGTTGTCGTCGCGCAGCACTAGTGTGCGGCCTAAACGAATCGTTTATAACCGACAAGAAAGATAAGGTTTTATGCTTACCAAACTCCTCTGTGAATTCGGCGCAACGGCCCTCATGATCATCTTTGGCGTGGGCGTGCACTGCGATACCGTGCTCAAGGGCACCAAGTATCAGGGCTCTGGCCACATGTTTGCCATCACCACCTGGTCTTTTGGCATCTCGGTCTGCCTGTTTGTCTTTGGCGGCGCCGTGTGCATGAACCCCGCCATGGTGCTTGCCCAGTGCATCGTCGGCTTGGTGCCGTGGGGCAACTGCATCCCCTTCATGCTTGCCGATATGCTCGGTGGCTTTGTGGGCGCCGTAATCGCCTGGTTTATGTATGCCGATGAGTTCAAGGCTTCCGAGGGCGTCGTCGACCCCATTGCCCAGCGCAACATTTTCTCGACCAACCCCACCACCGAGGGTACCAACTATGCCCGTAACTTCTTCTGCGAGGCTATCTGCACCTTTGTGTTCATCAGCGCCATCCTTGCTGCCGCTAGCCGCGCCGGCGAGAACGTTCTGATGCTCGCCATCTGCGTCGGTCTGATTGTTTGGGCTGTTGGCATGGGCATGGGCGGCATCACCGGCTTCGCCATGAACCAGGCACGTGACCTTGGTCCTCGCATGGCCTATCAGGTGCTGCCGATTAAGAACAAGGCTGACAACAACTGGAAGTATGGTCTGCTTGTTCCTGGCATCGCGCCGTTTGTCGGTGCTATCGTGGCCGCGCTGTTTGTGCATGGCTTCTTGGGCATGTTCTAGTCGAAGGCTACATAGTTGTCCGCTGGCCGCATGGGGTAACTTCCCAGCGCGTCCTCGGACATGCAAAAAGGCTCGCTGCGCACTTCGTGCGGCGAGCCTTTTTGCGTCCTGCGGAATGCGCTGGGAAGTTACCCCATGCGGCCAGCTGCGAGGTTTTAGTCGCGTTGGAACAAGCAACCCAACATATATATCTGAATATGGATGGGAGGGGCGCTTTGTTTTTGGGTGCCCTTACAAGAAAACGTGACTTGGGGAAGGGATGGGCGCTTTGTTGGGATGGCGCTTTGGGATGGGGGCCTTACTTAGCTGAAGAGGGGCTGTATGGCTGATAGGTAGTCTTTGGCTACGTCGGCTTTGTCGGCTTGGAAGTTGTGCCAGGCCCACCATTGGACCATTCCTACGAAGCTTGAGGCTATGTGGTGGAGGAGGAAGCTTCGGTCCATGGTGGCGGCGGGGCCGTTTGGGTCGGTGGGGACGGTTCCGGCTGCTCGTGACATGATGGTCTTGCGTAAGCAGTCGGCGAAGACGCGTGAACCGGCGCCGGCTACGAGGGCTCGTACGCCCTGGCGGCGTTCCCAGAGGTTGTTGAGGATATGCTCGACTTGTACGAGCGGATCATCGAGCGGTGTGCCATCGTCGTCGAGGGCGTGGGTGCAGATGTCGCTCACGAGTTCGGACAGTAGGTCATCTTTGCTCTTGAAGAGGCCGTAGAACGTGGCCCGACCCACATGGGCGCGAGCGATGATGTCGCCGACGGTGATCTTGCCGTAGTCCTCTTCGCGCAGCAGCTCGGAGAACGCCGCGACGATGGCGGCGCGGCTTTTTGCCTTGCGGGCATCCATAGCTATGCATCCACGTGAACAAGCAGGCAACGGAGCGTGCCAGAGCAGCCCTCGTAGGGGCGCTTGCCAGCGCCGTAGCCGACGGCCTCGATGCGGTAGCGGGCTGGCAGGTGCTCGGACGTGCGCAGTGCGGCGACGATGGCGGCACCCGTGGGCGTCACGAGCTCGCCGGCGACCGGTGCGGGCGTGAGGGCGATATTGCCCGCCTGGCACAGGTTGACGACAGCGGGGACGGGAATGGGCATGAGACCGTGGGCACAGCGGATGGTACCGTGACCCTCGGAGAGCGACTCGACCACGATGTCCTCAATACCAAGGTCATCGAGGCAGATGGCGACAGAGCAGACGTCGACGATGGAGTCGACGGCGCCCACCTCGTGGAACATGACGGTCTTGGGCGTTTTGCCGTGGGCCTTGGCCTCGGCGGCGGCGAGCGCGGTAAAGATGGCGATCGCGCGACGCTTGGCGCCATCGCTTAGCTGCGAGCCATCGATGATGGCGGTGACGTCCGCCAAAGAACGGTGGTGATGGCCGTGGGCGTGATGGTGACCCTCGTGGCCATGACCGTGGGCCTCATGGTCATGCTCGTGGCAGTGCTCGTGTTCATGCTCGCCATGATTATGATGGTGGTGCTCATGCTCATGTGTGTGCTCGGCAGCTGCTTCGTTACCGTAGAGCCAGGCCATGTCGTGGTCGTGGTTCTCGAGCTCCTCTGCCAGCTGAACGTCAAAGTCGCAGGTGTCGATGCCATGCTTGTTTGCGCGTGTAACGGCAATCTCAAAGCCGTCGACCGGCAGTGTGGCGAGCTGCTCGCGCAGATGCTCCTCGCTGGCGCCCAGGTCGAGCAGGGCCGCGACGGTCATGTCGCCGCTGATGCCCGAGGTGCCGTCGATGATAAGCGTGTGCTGATGGTTGGACATGAAATGCTCCTTAACGGGCGCTGGACGTGCCGGCGCTCAGATGATTGATAAGACTTGCCTGGTAGGCGGCACCAAAGCCATTGTCGATATTGACGACCGAAACGCCGCTGGCGCAGGAGTTGAGCATGGCGAGCAGCGCGGCTACGCCACCAAAGCTCGCGCCGTACCCCACGCTGGTAGGAACGGCGATGACCGGACAGCTCACAAGACCGCCGACAACGCTCGCCAGGGCGCCCTCCATGCCGGCGATGGCGATGACCACCTGCGCCTGGGCAAGTTCCTCGGCATGAGCGAGCAGGCGGTGCAAGCCGGCGACACCCACGTCGTAGAGGCGATCGACCTCGTTGCCGTAGAACTCGGCCGTCAGTGCCGCCTCTTCGGCGACGGGCAGGTCGCTCGTGCCGGCGCAGGCGACGACGATGCGTCCGTTGCCGTTGGGGGAGGGCTTGCCACCCACGAGGGCGAGCTGGGCGTCCGGGACATATCCCAGGTCGATGCCGTTGCCGAGGAGCTCCGAGGTGCGGGCTGCCTTTTCGTCGTCCAGGCGCGTGACCAGGATGCGCTCCTGGCCGGCATCGAGTAATGCTTTGATAATGGCGGCAATTTGCTCGGCGGTTTTACCGGCGCCGTAGACAACTTCGCCGGCTCCCTGGCGCACCCCGCGCGAAAGGTCGAGCTGCGCAAAGCCCAAATCGGCGGTCGGAGCCGTCTGGATGCGCGTGAGGGCGTCGGCAGGGGTGACTGCTCCGCCGGCAACATCGCTCAGCAGCTGCTCTAGATCTCGCTTATCCATATATGTTCCCTTCGACGGCGCAAAGTTTAGCACTCAAAGGGTATGTTTCCGAACACTAAGACAGAATTGTTCGGAAACTATAGGACAGACTGATTCAATTGCTAGACGGATTGGCTAGTCGCGCAGGATGATGTCCATGGCGAGCATCAGATTGCGCTCGTCGATGGCAAACGGGGCGGCCTCGCGCGTCTTGGGCTTGGCACAAAACGCGATGCCCGTGCCCGCGGCCTGAATCATGGGGATGTCGTTGGCACCGTCGCCGATCGCGACGGTGTGGGCCATATCGACGCCGCACTCAACTGCCCAGTCCAGCAGCTGGATGAGCTTGGACTCCTTGGTCACAATGTCGGCAGCCAACTTACCGGTGAGCTTGCCGTCCACGACCTCCAGACGATTGGCCAGGCAAAAGTCGATGCCCGCGGCGGCCACGATCTTATCGGCGACTTCGTGAAAGCCGCCACTCACGACGCCGACCTTCCAGCCCTTGCTGCGCGCCGAGCGCACAAGCTCCAGCGCGCCGGGAGTAAACGTCACGCGCTCAAAGGTGCGCTCGAACACGCTCTCGTCCAAGCCGGCAAGCAGCCCCACGCGCTCCTCGAGTGCCTGCTTAAAATCGAGTTCGCCGCGCATCGCACGCTCGGTAATTTGTGCTACCTGCTCGCCCGCGCCTGCCTCTTCGCCCAAAAGATCGATAACCTCCTGATTGATGAGGGTGGAGTCGATATCCATAACGATGAGGCGTGCAGTCATGTTGGGCCTTTCCGAGCGCGGTTGTATTGGGGCACATTGTCGCACGCGGCGTGCCTCGGCGACGACTGCGGTGCGCCAATTGTTTCGTCTCCGTCAAGTCTTTGGGCAGGAGCTACTTTTCCGCGGCACATCGACACAGGTGCGATAAGATAGAACGCCATGTCTGGCTGCGCGGTTTACGCAGGCCGGGCAAATCTGTACGACGCCGCCCGGAACGACACGGGGCGGCACAGATCCATAAAGGAGGATCACTGGTATGAGCCAGACCCGTCCCATTGACGAGCATTCCATGCACACCCGTACCTGCGGCGAGCTTCGCTTCGAGAACGTGGGCGAAGAAGTCACCCTCACCGGTTGGGTGAGCCGTCGCCGCGACCACGGCGGCCTTATCTTCTGCGACCTTCGCGATCGCGAGGGCATCACGCAGCTCACCTTCGACCCCGAGCATTCCGACGGCGATGCCTTTAAGATCGCCGAGACCATGCGTCCCGAGTGGCCCATCAAGATTCACGGCGTCGTGCGCGCCCGTGGCGAGGAGACCACCAACACCAAGCTCGCGACCGGCGAGATCGAGGTCCTGACCGATCATGCCGAGGTGCTCAACACTTCCGTCACCCCGCCGTTCCAGATCGAGGACGGCATCGAGACCAGCGAGGACACCCGCCTGCGCTATCGCTATCTGGACCTCCGTCGTCCCGAGATGATGGCCAACCTCAAGCTGCGCTCCGACTTTACCTTTGCCATTCGCGAGGCGCTGCACAACCGTGAGTTCATGGAGGTCGAGACGCCCTCCCTGTTCAAGTCCACGCCCGAGGGCGCCCGCGACTTCATCGTCCCCAGCCGCATCCAGCCGGGCAACTTCTATGCCCTGCCGCAGTCCCCGCAGCTCCTGAAGCAGCTGCTTATGGTCGGTGGCGTCGAGCGCTACTATCAGGTTGCCAAGTGCTTCCGCGACGAGGACTTGCGTGCCGACCGTCAGCCCGAGTTCACCCAGGTCGATATCGAGATGTCCTTCGTGGACCAGAACGACGTTATGAGCGCGCTCGAAGAGGTCCTGTCCGACGCCTTCGGCCGCATGGGTGTCGAGATGCCCACGCCGCTGCGTCGCATGGACTATTGGGAGGCCATGGACACCTATGGCTCCGACAAGCCCGATACTCGCTACGGCATGCACCTGGTCGACCTGACCGACATCTTTGCCAACTCCAAGTTCAAGGTCTTTGCGACTGCTGCAAACGAGGAGGGCTCTGTCGTCAAGGCCATCAACGCCAAGGGCGCCGGTGCCTGGGCACGTGCCAAGATCGATAAGCTCGCCGGCGTGGCCTCCACGTTTGGCGCCAAGGGCCTGGCCTGGATCGCTTTCCGCGAGGACGGCTCCATCAACAGCCCCATCGTCAAGTTCTTCTCGGACGAGGAGATGGCTGCTCTGCGCGAGCGCATGGACGTCGAGCCCGGCGACCTTGTGATGTTTGCCGCCGGCCCGCGCCTGCTCTCCGACGAGATCCTGGGCGGCATGCGTTCCCACATGGCCAACGCGCTCGAGATCAAGCGCGAGGGCCACGACTTCCTGTGGGTCGTCAACTTCCCGCTGTTCCACTGGGACGAGGATCGCAAGGCCTATGCAGCCGAGCACCAGCCCTTCACCCTGCCGACCGAGACCGACATCGCCAAGATCGAGGCCGATCCGTTGGCAGCCGGTTCGTGCACCTACGACTTTGTCATGGACGGCTTTGAGGCCGGCGGCGGCGGTATGCGTATCCACAACGCCGAGATGCAGATGTCCATGCTCAAGCTCCTGGGCTTTACCGAGGAGCGCGCCGAGTCGCAGTTTGGCTTCCTCATGGAGGCCCTCAAGTTTGGTGCGCCCCCGATGGGCGGTTTCGCTCTGGGTCTGGACCGCGTGTGCATGCTGCTCACCGGTTCCGACTCCATCCGCGACGTCATGGCGTTCCCCAAGACGGCCAGCGGCTCCGACCTCATGTCGGGTGCTCCGAGTGCCGTTTCCGGCGCCCAGCTCAAGGACGTCAGCCTGCGCCTGATGTAGGCGAGCGGCTACATATTGCCCGCAACGAGGGAAGGACGCGCGCCTTCCCTCGTTTTTTATGCGCCGAGATTGTGAGGGCATGGGATGACCGGGCGTCGCGGAAAGTGCGTCCCGGAATCTGCGTCCAGAACGGGTCGCGCTTTCCCAAAGGGGGTCCTCTGGGAAAGCGCGACCCAGAATTCGGCAAAATAATGGGACACAGTTTCCGGTTGAGCTGTCTAACGGAAACTGTGTCCCAGAATGAGCGCTCAAAACGGGCCGGGCTTTCCACAGCAACTGTCTGGCGGAAAGCCCGGCCCAGTTTCCTACAGCGAGTCTCTCTGAACGAGCTGCATGTGCATGACGGTGGTGGTGGGCTCGGCACCCTTGATCATGTCGAGCGCAATGTTGGCGGCCATGTGGCCTTCTTCGCGCAGGGGCTGGCGGACGGTCGTGAGTGCGGGGACGCAGCGCGTCGCAATCTCGTGATCGTCGAAGCCGACGACAGAAACTTCCGCCGGAACAGATAGGCCTGCCTCGTTGAGTGCGGTGATGACGCCAGCCGCGATACGGTCCGATCCGCAGAGCACGCCATCGAAAGCAATCTTGCGCGCGAGGATCTGGCGCATGGCCTGATAGCCGTCTCCGCTGTTCCAGCCGGTATAGATAACGTTTGCGTCTGGGAGGTCTTCGCCCAAGACGGCGCGGTAGCCGCGCAGGCGGTCGACAACAGCGGGGTTGTCTTGCGGTCCCAACACGGCGACGATATCTTTGCGCCCGCGCTCCTTCATGGCGTGTGCCGCAAAGCGTCCGCCCTCTTCGTCGTCAGAGTAGACCGTCGAGAACACATCGCGATAGGGGTGGCCCTCGAGCTGGCCGCACAACACGGTGGGTACGCCCAGCTCGCGCAGCACCTCGAGCAGCTCGCTGCCCTTGTAGGGGGAGACGTCGATCACGGCGTCGAACGAGCGGCGCTCAAAGTGCTCGCGTGCGCGGTTGCGCTCATGCGTAGAAGACGCCTGCAAGATAACGGGCAGATAGGACGACTCCGACAGTTCCTCGGTAATACCGCTCAAAAACTCGCTATAGGTGGGGTCGCTGAAGAGTTCACTCAGGGGCTCGGTCACGAGCACGGCGATGATTTCCGTGCGCCCGACAGCGAGCGCTCGGCCACGGGCATTGGGGACAAAATTGACTTTCTTGGCCGCCGCACGGACGCGCTTTTTGGTTTCCTCGCTAATGCGGGGCGAATCGTTGAGGGCGCGCGATGCCGTGGAGCGCGACACGCCGGCAGCTGCGGCAACCTCGGCAAGCGTAGGTGCGGTGCGAACTGGTTGGGTCATGGCGTCTCCTGGAAAATGCGGTCGATGTTGTCACTGATACGGGCTGGTGCGGATACAGCTTACTATAGTGCACCTGAACAGCGTTCATGATATCCGGTGACAGGTGTCGTTTTGCAACCAAGCCGCAATCGAATACGTCTCGTGTGGGTGAGATATCAGCGGGCGTGGCGGTTGCCTACGAGCTTAAGAACGATGTTTTGCGCTGAGTTTCGATACTCAGGGTGACATAAGTGTCGCAGCTGTACAACCGGTTGCACCGTTAATCCGACCAAATCGACCGTTCAGCGGACAACCGGTTGCACAATTTTTTGCATCGCCCGTAAGATAAGGACAACCGGTTGCACAAGAATCACTACGATGACGAAGGAGCATCACCATGGACGCCATTAACGATTGGGAAAACCAAGCGCTCACCCACAGGAACCGCCTGGCACCCCATGCGTACTTTATGGGTTACGAGACCGCCGATCTCGCCGCTACGTACAGCCGCGAGCTGTCGCGCGGGTTTGTCCAGCTGTCCGGCTCGTGGCAGTTCCGCCTCTTTGAGGGGCCTGCTGCCGTTTCCAACGAGGAGCTCTCCACGTACGAGCCCGAGTGGGATCACGTGGAGGTTCCGCACCTGTGGCAGGTGGATGGCTATGGCAACCTTGCCTACACCGACGAGGGTTTCCCGTTCCCGGTGGATCAGCCGTTCGTTCCCTCCGACGACCCCACGGGCGTCTACCAGCGCATCGTCAACCTTCCCGCCGTGCCTGCCGGCGCTCGCGAGATCATTCGCTTTGACGGCATCGAGAGCTATGGTGAGCTGTACGTCAACGGTCAGTTTATCGGCATGACCAAGGGTTCGCGCCTGTCTGCCGAGTTTGACGTGACCGACGCGCTCGTCGAGGGCGACAACCTGTTTGCGGTCAAGGCTCTGCAGTACAGTGATGGCAGCTATATCGAGGATCAGGACATGTGGTGGGCCTCGGGCATCTTCCGCGATGTGTACCTTATGCAGCGTCCCGCCGCGCACCTGGTCGACTTTAGGTTCCGCACGCACCGCGAGGGCGATGCCGCTCTGATCACGCTCGATACGGTGGCCGAGGGCGCTACCCGCGTTGTGTATACGCTCAGCGATGGCGGAAACGTGGTGGCTACGGGTGAGTGCGTCGACGGCCATGCCGAGTGCAGCGTTGCCGATGCCCACTTCTGGAATCCCGAGGACCCCTTCCTCTATGACCTTACGTTTGAGGTCTACGATGGCGACGAGGCCAGCGAGTACGTTCCGCATCGCCAGGGTCTTGCCGAGGTGACGGTCGAGGGCAATCATATCTACCTCAACGGCACCTACTTTAAGATGCATGGCGTCAACCGCCACGATCACGACGATCACAAGGGCCGCGCCGTGGGCCTCGATCGCATGCGCCGCGACCTGGAGCTCATGAAGCGGCACAACATCAACGCGGTGCGCACCTCTCACTATGCCAATGACCCGCGCTTCTACGAGCTGTGTGATGAGTATGGCATCATGCTGGTCGCCGAGACCGATATGGAGAGCCACGGCTTCGAGAATATCGGCAACATCGCCCTGGTCACCGACGATCCGGCATGGGAGCCGGCCTACGTCGACCGCATTGAGCGCCTGGTGATGCAGGAGCGCAACCACGCCTGCATCATTATGTGGTCGATGGGCAACGAGAGCGGCTATGGCTGCAACATCCGCGCGATGTACGCCAAGGCTCACGAGCTCGATGATCGTCCGGTCCATTATGAGGAGGACCGCAACGCCGATACCGTCGACGTTATCTCCACGATGTACTCCCGTGTTTCGCAGATGAACGACTTTGGCGAGCACCCATTCCCCAAGCCGCGCATCAACTGTGAGTACGGTCACTCCATGGGCAATGGTCCCGGAGGCCTGTCCGAGTACCAGGAGGTCTTCGATCGTTGGGATTGCATCCAGGGCCAGTTCATTTGGGAATGGTGCGACCACGGTTTGGCTGCTGTGACCGAGGACGGCGTTGCCTACGATATGTATGGTGGCGACAACGGCGATTACCCCAACAACAGCAACTTCTGCATCGATGGCATGGTGTTCCCCTGGCAGCAGCCGAGTCCGGGCCTTACCGAGTACGGCCAGGTTATCTGCCCGGTCCGCATGGCTTATGACGCCGAGGCAGGCGAGCTGACCGTCACCAACAAGCGTTGGTTCACCACCCTCGAGGATGTCTGCCTGTCGGCCGAGACCCTGGTGGACGGCGACGTGGTCTGCCGCAAGACGCTCATGCCCGGCGCGGTTGCCCCCGGCGAGTCCGTCCAGCTGCCACTGGTGATTCGCGAGGCCGCAGTGGGCGAGACCCTGCTGACCGTGCGCGCCTACACCATGGCCGCTCACGTCTGGTGCGAGCCGATGTTCCAGCTGGGCGCTAGCCAGTTTGCCATCGCAAACCATCCGGCGCCGACCATCGTGGCCCCCGCTCGTCCTGAGCTTACGGTTGAGGAGACCGAGCAGGAGATCCGCATCCACTCCCTCAACGGCGAGCTGACCTTCAGCAAAGTCAACGGTACCGTGAGCGAGTGGAAGGCATCCGGCCGCGACGTCATGGCCTCTGGTCCCCAGGTTGGTTTTTGGCATCCGCTCGTCGATAACCATGCCCAGGAGTATGACTCACTGTGGAAGGACAACTTCATCGATGTGATGCAGACGTCTACCCGCAAGGTTTCTTGGAAGCAGGATGGCAATGCGGTCGTCGTTACCGTGAGCCAGCGTATCGCTCCTCCCGTCCGCGCGTTCGGCATGCGCGTCGAGCTCGTCTACACCGTGCTTCCGAGCGGTCGCGTCGACCTCAAGGTTTCCGGCGAGCCCTACGGCGATTACTCGGATATCATCCCGCGCATCGGCATCTCCTTCGAGGTCCCCGGTTGCGATCGTGCCGTCGAGTGGTATGGCCACGGCCCGGGCGAGAACTATCCGGACTCGCTGCGCGCCAACCCGGTCGGTCATTACCGCACTACGGTCGACGACATGTTCACGCCCTACGTTATGCCTCAGGATTGTGCTAACCGCGAGGGCACCCGTTGGGTCGCCCTGCGCTCTAGCCACGGTGACGGTCTGGTCGTGACGCGTCCGAGCGACGCCGCTTCCAACCCGTTCTCGTTCTCGGCATGGCCCTATAGCTGCGAGGCCATCGATAACGCCAAGCACGTCTACGACCTTGTCAAGGGCGACACGGTTACGGTCAATATCAACGACCAGCTGCTCGGCCTTGGTTCGAACTCTTGGGGTTCCGAGGTGCTCGATTCCTACCGCACCCGTTTTGAGAGCTTCAGCTTTGAGGTGTCCCTGCGACCGCTGACGTCTGCCGATCTGGCTCAGGCGCTGGCACCCATTAAGGAGGCATAAGTCATGCATGTCTTTAACTCGCGCGCCGATTTCGACGCTCAGATGAAGTCCGTCAAGAAGTGGATGCGCACCGGTCAGGCGCTCGATGGCGTTGCCGACCTGCAGCACGACGTGGCTTACTCCATCGGCGACTCGTTGGTGTACTGGTGGGTCTATGCCCGCGAGGCCGCTACCGCCGATCTGGTCGGTCACCGTCGCTACCATGCCGTGCTCGCTCCGCTCGACGGCGACCTGACCGTCGAGGTGGCTTCCAAGGCGGATCTTACCTGCACGCGCACTTACAGCGATATCGACGATCGCGAGCGCTTTGAGGGTATGGGGGAGACCGTGACGATTCCCGCCGGCGGCGTTGCCGTCGTCGAAATTGACGAGGCCTACCGTGTCGTGGCCGATGTCGCGGATTCCCGCGTCGTGGTACTGCACGTGACGGTTGAAGGTTATTCCTTCCCCAACAAGTAGTATTCGTCCGTTTGGGCGTTTGCTTAGCGCCGTTAAGGGGGATGGCTTTGTTGACTCCCTTTTCCCCATTCCCCTTAGCAGGTGCGCCGTCCACGATTGCGCTTGCAGTCCGGACGGTTTTAGATGAGATATAACGGATGATTGGGAGGGCTTATGAGCTCTGAAAAACGAGGAACGATTGGTTCGTTCGCTCTGCTGGGCATGACGGTCGCCGCCGTGTTCGGTATCAAGAACATCATCAACAACAACGCGGCCATCGGCTTGGCAGCTGCGCCGTCGTTCTTCTTCGCCACGCTTTTGTACTTTGTCCCCTATACCCTGGTTACCGCCGAGTTCGTCGGCCTTAACAAGGACTCCGAGTCGGGCGTGTACGCCTGGGTCAAGACCTCGATGGGCGGCCGCTGGGCATTCCTGACGGCGTTTAGCTACTGGTTCGTTAACCTGTTCTACTTTGCGTCCGTCCTGCCTAACGTCATCATTTACGCGAGCTACGTGTTCTTTGGTGCCAATGCCGAGCTCTCGCAGCTGTGGATCACCATTATCGAGATCGTCGTCTTTGCTATCGCCACGTGGGTTTCGACCAAGGGCGCTAAGTGGATCGGCTCCATTTCCTCCTTCGGCTCGACCGCGGCTCTCGGCCTGACTGCCGTGTTCATCTTGCTGTCCCTGGCTGCTGCCTTTGGCGGCGTCGAGTTCGCTACGGCTCCTACCCCCGCTAACATGGCTCCCGACACGACCAACTTCGCAACTATGTGGGGCTTCTTCGGTACGCTTGCCTGGATCATCCAGGGCGTTGGCGGCGCTGAGTCTGTCGGCGTGTTCCTTAACGACCTTAAGGGTGGCGTCAAGGCCTTCGTGCGCACCGTCGTTATCGCCGGCCTGACCATCGGCCTTCTGTATGCAGGCGCTTCGCTGCTGGTCAACCTGTTCATTCCCGAGGGCGGCGTTGCCATCTCCACCGGTATCTTCGACGTATTCGGCGCTGTCTTTGCCCACTTTGGCATTCCCATGGAAGTGTCCACGCGCGTCATTGGCCTGATCCTTCTCGCTGCCACGCTGGGCTCCCTCATGATGTGGACCTCTGCTCCCATCAAGGTCTTCTTCACCGAGATCCCCAAGGGCGTCTTTGGTAGCAAGATCGTCGAGCTCAACGAGCACGGCATTCCTGCCCGCGCTGCCTGGCTGCAGTTTGCCATCGTCGTCCCCATCCTGATCATCCCGGCCCTGGGCTCCGGCAACCTAGACGACCTGCTCATGATCGTCACCAACATGACGGCTGCCACCGCTCTGCTCCCGCCGCTGCTGATCCTGCTTGCCTACTTTATGCTGCGCAAGAACTTCGACGCTGCTCCCCGTGGCTTCCGCATGGGTTCGCGTACCTTTGGCCTGGCCATTGCTGCATTCCTGCTTGTGGTCTTCTGCTTCGTGCTTATCTGCGGCACCATCCCGCTCGATCAGCCTCTGTGGCTGACACTGGTCTACAACGTTGGCGGTGTAGTTATCTTCCTGGGCCTTGCCGTGATGTGGTACAACCGCTACATCAACCGCCTGCGCGAGACCGATCCCGAGGCTGCCGAGAGCGAGCTTCGCCCCTCCGTCCTCGACATGATGGAGTAGCGGCTAGGATTAATCTGCGGCTGTGGAATAAATCGATTCCCTTTCCTAAGGAGGGGCCTTACGAGGTCCCTCCTTTTGTGTTTTGGGACATGGTTTTGGATCCCGTGGTCAAAAAATGCCAAATATGAGTACTGTTGCAAAAGAGGTGTCATATTTTTCGGCCCGTTCTGAGCGAAAATGGGCTCAAAATCAATTTATCTAACCCCCTTTAAAGGGCGTTTGACGGCTTTCAACCTCTTCGAATCGCTCAAAGTAGGCACTTTGCTCTCGATTTTGCTGCTACTAAATTGGTGACAGTACTCATATTTGCCACTTTTTGCCCACGAGGTGTTCAGAGGAGCTCTCGACAAGCATCTAACGCTACAATAACTACCACGTGGCTGGGTTTGCTGGCCGAATGTGCGATATCGTGGGAGGGGACATGGTCGAGTTTACAAAGACGATTAAAGATCCGTTGGGACTGCATGCCCGCCCGGTTGCGCTGCTCTACGACATCATTGCCAAGCACCGTAGCGACGTGTCGGTCAGTATCGGCGAGCGCCATACCGACGGTCGCGATGTGATGGGGCTCATGGCGCTCTACGGCGAATGCGGCGAGGACATCGTCTTTCGCGTTTCGGGCGTGGACGAGGCCTCGTGCGTCACGTCGATCAGAAACCTCTCGCTCTAAAGCGCAACAATGTGACGAAGGGACAGTCCCTTTGTCACATCTTTCTTTGTTGCATATAGGAAACTTTTCCGAAAACTGAATAGGAACCCTTTCCAAAAAGTTAGCCACGTGCTAGTTTACTGTAGCGAACATAGACGTGGTTAACTTTTGCTGCGTCGATGTTGAGGACGAACTGACGTTAGGAGCTCACTCATGTCTTGCGGACCGCAGATGCCGGCTATGCCGCTTTCGATGGTAAAAGCGGGCGAAACCGTGCGCGTGTCTCGCGTAAAGGGCAATGAGGACATGAAGCACCACCTCAAGGACCTCGGCTTTGTCGAGGGCAACGAGATTCACGTGGTGAGCTCGAGTGGCGCCAATATCATCGTCACCGTGCTCGGCGCGCGCTTTGGCATCGATTCCAAGGTTGCCATGCACATCATGACTGTCGGTTAGTTCGCAGCATTCCATAAAAGCTGAAAGGGGGAAAAGAATATGAAGACGTTGGGTGACGTTAAGGTGGGCGAGAGCTCTACCATCGTCAAACTTCACGGCGAGGGCGCACTTCGCCGTCACCTTATGGACCTGGGGCTCATCAAGGGCACTTCGTTCAAGGTCGTAAAGGTTGCACCGCTCGGAGATCCGGTCGAGATCAACGTGCGCGGCTACGAGCTCTCCATCCGCAAGGAGGAGGCTGCCGTCGTCGAGGTCCAGTAAGGGCCGGTGGCACATATTTCTGCAGATAAAGTTAGGTTTTTCTAACTCAATAATGCAGTGTTGAAGCACATTATCCAGCCCGCGCGGAGAAAGCAGCGCGGGCACACAAGGAAGAAGGATTGAATGGCGGATTCTCAGATCCATGTCGCGCTGGCGGGTAACCCCAACTGCGGCAAGACCACGCTTTTCAACCTGATCACCGGCGCCAACGGCTACGTTGGCAACTGGCCCGGCGTCACGGTTGAGAAAAAGGAAGCCAAGCTCCTGAGTGACAAGAACGTCACGATTACGGACCTCCCCGGCATCTACTCGCTTTCCCCCTACAGCCCCGAGGAGCAGTGCTCGCGCGACTACCTCATGAGCGGCGAGCCCGATGTCGTCGTCCAGGTGGTCGATGCCACCAACCTCGAGCGCAACCTGTACCTGGCGCTTCAGGTTATCGAGACCGGCCTGCCCGTGGTCGTCGCCCTCAACATGGCCGACCTGGTCGAGAAGAACGGCGATAAGATCGACACGGACAAGCTCTCCAAGAAGCTCGGCTGCCCGGTCATGATGATCTCGGCTCTTAAGAACAAGGGCATCACGGAGCTGTTCGAGCAGGTCAAGAAGTCCGCTGCTTCCAAGGGCCAGGTGCCGGAGCACAAGTTCGATTCCTCCATCGAGGACGTTCTGGACCACATCGAGAACAACCTGCCGGCGAGCGTTCCCGCCAACAAGCGTCGCTACTACGCCGTCAAGCTGTTCGAGCGCGACGCGGACGCCTGCAAGCTCATCAACCTCACTAAGGAGAAGGCCGCTCGCGTCGAGCAGCTGGTCGCCCAGTGCGAGCAGGATTGCGACGACGACGCCGAGTCCATCATCACCGGCGAGCGCTACGGCGTGATCGCCCACATCATCGACGAGTGCCTCACCAAGGCTCCGGCCAAGATGAGCACCTCCGAGAAGATCGACCGTGTGGTTACCAACCGTATCTTGGGCCTGCCGATCTTTGTGGTCATCATGTTCTGCGTGTACTACATTGCCGTCTCTACCTTGGGCGGCACGGTGACCGACTTCACCAACGACCAGCTCTTTGGCACCGACGGTTGGTATGTGCTCGGCCAGGGTCGCGACGCCTATGACGCAGCTGTTGAGGCTGCGGGTGACGCCGCCGACTCGGTCGACCCGGCACAGTACGGCCCCTATGTTCCGGGTATTACCACCGTGGTGCACGATGCCCTTGTGGCGGGCGGCACCGAGGACGGTGGCCTGGTCGATTCGCTGGTCTGTGACGGTATCGTCGGCGGTCTGGGCGCCATCTTCGGCTTCGTGCCGCAGATGTTCCTGCTGTTCGTGATGCTGTCTTTCTTGGAGGACTGCGGCTACATGGCCCGCGTCGCCTTCATCATGGACCGCGTGTTCCGCCGCTTTGGCCTGTCCGGTAAGTCCTTTATCCCCATGCTCGTGTCCTCGGGCTGCGGCGTCCCCGGCGTCATGGCTACCAAGACAATCGAGAACGAGAAGGACCGCCGCATGACGGTCATGACCACCACGTTCATTCCCTGTGGCGCCAAGCTGCCGATCATCGCCCTGCTCATGGGCTCCATCATCGGCGATTCTTCCACCACCGCCGCATGGATCAGCCCGCTCTTCTACTTCTTGGGCGTCTTTGCCGTCATCGCCTCGGGCCTCATGCTCAAGAAGACCAAGCTCTTCGCCGGTCGCCCGACGCCGTTCGTCATGGAGCTTCCCGCCTATCACTTCCCGGCGATCCGCTCTTGGGCGCTGCACGTGTGGGAGCGCTGCTGGGCCTTTATCAAGAAGGCCGGCACGGTCATCTTCGCGTCCACTGTCGTGGTTTGGTTCCTGTCCAACTTTGGTAGCTACAACGGTTCCTTTGGCTTCCTACCTGCGATGGACGGCATCCCCGAGGAGTTCATGGACTACTCCGTGCTTGCCATGCTCGGCAACCTGGTCGCCTGGATCTTCGCCCCGCTCGGCTTTAGCACCTGGCAGGCAACCGCGCTGACCGTCTCTGGCCTTGTCGCCAAGGAGAACGTTGTCGCCACCGCCGGTTCGCTGCTGTCCGTTGCCGACGCCGCCGAGACCGACCCGAGCCTGTGGACCGCGTTTGCGGCTATGTTCCCGACCATGGGCGCTTGCGTTGCCTTTGGCGCTTTCAACCTGCTGTGCGCTCCGTGCTTTGCCGCTATGGGTACCATCCGCAACCAGATGGACTCCGGCAAGTGGACCGCAATTGCCATTGGCTACGAGTGCGCCTTTGCTTGGGTGATCGGCCTGTTCATCAACCAGTTCTACAACCTGTTTGTGCTGGGACAGTTTGGTATCTGGACGATTGTGGCCATCGTGCTGCTCGTTGCGATGCTCTTCCAGATCTTCCGTCCCATGCCCAAACACGCATGGACCGACGAGGACGAGACCAACACCGCTTCTGCCACGGTTTCCGCTTAAGTCCGAATAAGGATTAGCCCCTTTTCACGAGCCCGGGTGTCCCAGCGACACTCGGGCTTTTTGGTGCAATGGGGGACAGATTGCTTTGCTCCAGAAGTTAAGATGTGACGTTTCCGCAGATAAAACCGACCAAAATAAACCTGTCCCTTTTTGGCAGGTGGAAGATGGGGTAAAGTAAGTGGTGGTTAACTAGAGGAGGCTTGCTATGGCACCTATCGATATTGTTGTGCTGGCCGTTATCGGCATTGCGTTTGTCGCCGTGTGCGTGCGCATCTACCGTAAGGGCACCTGCGCCGACTGCGCTCAGGGTGGCGTTTGCACGGGGCATTGCTCCAACAAAAAGACCTGTGCCGCGCTTAAGGGCGTGGATAAAATCGCCGAAGACTTGGGCCGCGGTATCAAATAAGGCCCGGACATCAAAGCGCCCCGCGAGCATTCGTTCGCGGGGCGCTTTGCGCATTTGGACGCGAGCGCGGCGAGTTGAAGAGTATTTTTAGGGTATCGTTAAATCAGTTGCGGTGAAATACGGACTGTTTTGGCTGTCAAAGGCCTTATCTACTCCGTATTCCACCGCAACTTTTTGTGGGGTGGGCTAGAGACGCTGCATGCGGTACCCGACACCCATGTGCGTCTGAATCATCTTAGGGTGAGAGGGGTCTGCCTCGATCTTCTTGCGCAGGGTGCGCATGAACACGCGCAGGCTCGCCAGATCGCTGTCCCAGCTCGTGCCCCATATCTCGCGGGTGATGAAGGTGTGGGTGAGCACCTTGTCGACGTTTTTCGCCAGAAGGACGAGCAATTTGTACTCGGTTGGGGTGAGCGAGAGCTCGCGTCCGTCTTTCGTCGCGTATCCCGCGGCGTAGTCGATATGCAGCGGACCGTTGTCGAACGTGCTCGCTTCTGTCGACTCACTCGACGCCATCGAGGAGCGCCTCAAATTCGCGCGGACGCGCGCGAGCAACTCATCCACAGAAAAGGGCTTGGTGAGGTAGTCGTCTGCCCCTGCGTCAAGTGCTGCAATCTTGTCGGAATCTTCGGTGCGCGCCGAAATGACGATAATGGGGACTGCCGACCAGCTTCGGATCTTCGTGATGACCTCGATACCGTCAATGTCGGGAAGGCCGAGGTCGAGCATGATGAGGCTAGGGCCGTGCGACACCGCATCCATGATGGCGGCCTGGCCGTTGCAAACCTTGCTCACGACATAGCCGTGGAGGTCAAGCGCGGTCGAAACGAGGTTTTGAACGGTCAGGTCATCTTCGACCAGGAGGATGCGTGGCTTAGCGGCATTATTCATGAATCTCGATCTCCTCGGCGGGCAGGGTAAAACGGAAGACGGCCCCATGGGGGTGGTTGTCGCGAGCTTCGATGACGCCGCCATGCGCCTCCACGATGGAGCGGCAGAGCGACAGCCCAAGGCCGATGCTTCGACGCGAATCCACGGGCCGCATATTGCGTGAGGTGAAGAAGCGCTCAAAGATATGAGGCTTGTCGCAGTCTGCCACACCCGGCCCATCGTCTGCGACGTCCACCACGACGAACGCGCCCTCGCGACGTGCGCTGATGGTGACAGTCGAGTCCTCGGGCGTGTATTTGAAGGCGTTCATGATGAGATTCGTAAGCACCTGCATGATGAGATGGACGTCGATGCGTACCAGCAGGATGTCGTCAGTGTGCTCGATGGTGACAACACGTCCATGCGATGCTTGTGCGACATGGCTGAGGGCGGCCTCGATGACCTCGTCGATAAGCTCGGATGTGAAGTTGAGGCGAATGGTGCCGTCCTCGACGCGTGTGATGGCGAGGAGGTTCTCCACGGTATCGATAAGCCAGAGGGAGTCGTCGTAGATGGCATCGGCGAGATCGCAGCGTTGTTCGAGGCTGAGCTTCTCGTCGCTCTTCCGAAGGATTGCCGCAGATCCGGATATAGCCGTGAGGGGTGTCCTCAAATCATGGCCGATGGAGCGCAAAAGGTTGGCGCGCAGCTGCTCGTTTTTCGCCAAGACCGCAGCCTCTTCGCGCTCTTGCGCCGCCCGGTCACTTTCGAGCGCCAAGGCGCATTCACCTACGATAGATAGGACGATCGAATGCTCGAAGGCTTCGATCTCGCGCCCCTCCAGGGCGATGCCGATGACACCGAATACCTTGTCGCCGGTGCGAACCGCGAGGTAGAGACAGCGCGCCTCAGGCAGGGTCCGCGTGCTTGCGCCCGCGCGCTTGTTGTTGGTGAAGGTCCAGGTTGCAACGGCGCGCTCGTAGTCGGTGAGCAGCGACGCGGATCGGTTTTCGGTGCCAGCGGACTCATAGAGCGCCTTGCCGAGCGTGCCGTGTTCGGCGGGGTAGAAGACCACGTCGAGTTTTAGCAGTTTGACGAGTTGGTTCATGGCGACGCGGGCGCACTCCTCCGCGCTATGGGCTTGCTGTAAGAGCTGGTTCGTTTCGAGGAGTACGCGCGTTTTGAATGCGTTCTCGGCGGAGGTACGGGCATTGTCGGCGATGCGCGCAGTTAACTCGCCGGCGACCATAGCGGTAGCGAACATGATGCCGAACGTGACCAGATAGCTTCGGTCGTAGCTGGCGAGCGAAAACAGAGGCGTTACGAAGCAGAAGTTGTAAAGCACTACAGAGAGCACGCTCGATACGATCGTGCAGATACGCCCCGTCGTGGTGACGGCGGTCAGCAGGGCCGTGAGGATATAGAGGGATATGATGCTGGAATCGGCAAATCCCAGATGGCGGAAAGCCGTGCCGATCGCCGTGGCGACAAGAGAGAGGGCCAGCGTGCGAAGCACGTTTCGGCTGCTGGGCGGCTGCAGGGCGAGCGCATGGCGGCGTCCTTTGGGTCGGGAGGGCGGAGTCGACTGGTCTGGAATGATGTAAATGTCGAGGTTCGGGGCGAATGTTATGAGCTGTTCTACGAGAGATTTGCGGCCAAAGAGGGCCTGACGGACGCTGCTGTGCTCGCCCGTGCGCCCCATGACGATCTTCGAAATACCCGACAGGCGCGCGAACTCGGAGATCTGAAACGCGACGTCGTCGCCATAGACGGTTTCCATATGTGCTCCGAGCTGCTCGGCTAGGGCGATATTGTCTGCAAGCTTGGCGCGCTCATCATCGCTCATGGCTTGCGTGCGTGGGCTCTCTACGAACAGGGCGACGAGCTCGCTGCGAAACGCTTTCGCCATGCGTGCGGCGGCACGGACGATGCGGGGATTGGTCGGCGCCGGGGAGACACAGACTAAGATACGCTCCTTGGTGTAGTAGTCACGGTTTCCCAGCACGCGTGCGGCGTCTGTGAGGTGGCCGGTGCGATCGGCGCAGCGGCGCAGCGCGATTTCTCGGAGTGCGGTGAGGTTCTCGACGGTAAAAAAATGCTGTTGCGCTCGCTCGGCTTGTGCGGGACGGTAGACGAGGCCGGCGCGAAGGCGCTCAAGTAGGTCTTCGGGCTCTATGTCGACGAGCTCGACCTGGTCGGCATCATCGAAGATGCGGTCGGGGATTCGTTCGCTCACGACAACGCCGGTGATGGATGCAACCATGTCGTTTAGGCTCTCGATATGCTGAACGTTCACGGTCGTATAGACGTCGATGCCTGCATGTAGAAGTTCCTCGACGTCTTGATAGCGTTTGTCGTGGCGAGACCTCGGCGCATTCGTATGGGCGAGCTCGTCGACAAGGATGAGCTGAGGGGCGCGTTCGATAGCCGCATCTAGATCGAACTCGCTGAGCGCAATGCCGTTGTGCTCGATGAGTTTGCAGGGCACGTTCTCAAGCCCTTGTGCAAGATGGGCAGTTGCCGGACGTTCGTGCGGCTCGATGTATCCCGCGACGACGTCGACACCTCGCCGCTTGGCGGCGTGGGCGGCTTGAAGCATCGCATAGGTTTTGCCTGCACCAGCAGCGTAGCCAAAGAAAATCTTGAGGTGTCCCCGGCTGGTTCGAGCGTCATCGGCGACCTCGTCTTTCTCAATTGCCTTGAGGATGAGGTCTGGATTGACGCGAGTGTCCGATGCGTCGCGCTGCATAGCGTAGCCTTTCTGAAACGTTGTCCATGCGTGCATGCGCGGTGAGGACGCCACTGTATGCTCGCGAGGTCGAGTATAGGCGCACTGCAGCCGCAATAGTGCTTTCTACCTGCATCTTTACGGCATCTTAAGGTCGTGAGCCCCAGCCCTCACGCCTCTTTAACACCTAGAAGCGTTTACTGTCCCCAGACGCTTGCGAGGGCAGGCGTCCGAGACATCGGACCGCGCGTGAAAGGGGCGGTAATGGACATCCTCATTCCCATTATCGGAGTCGTCTGCATTGGACTCCTTATCTATTACATCTACATTCTGATGAGGAGTGATTCGTAAACTATGGACGCTGCGATTCAGTACATCTTGTACTTTGCCGTGCTCGTCGTCCTGGCCGTTCCGCTCGGTCGGTTCATGGCCCATATCATGGATGGTGAGCATACGTTCCTGTCGCCTGTGATTGCTCCTGTGGAGCGTGGCGTCTATCGTCTGCTTCGCATCGACGCGGCAGAGCAGATGGGGTGTAGGCGCTATCTGGCAAGCGTGCTGGCCTTTTCGGGGATCGGCCTCGTGGCTCTTGTGGCACTCCAGGCGCTTCAGTCCTTCTTGCCAGGCAATCCCCAGCACCTGCCGGGTGTGCCATGGGACCTGTCGTTCAATACGGCTGCTTCCTTCATAACCAACACCAACTGGCAGTCCTACTCCGGTGAGACCACCCTGTCCTACTTCGTGCAGTTCATGGGCCTCACCGTGCAGAACTTCGTTTCCGCTGGTACCGGTATCGCGGTCATGTTCGCGCTGATCCGCGGCTTCCGTCAGATCAAGGAGCAGGGTCTGGGTTCCTTCTGGGTCGACCTCACCCGCACCGTCCTGTATGTGCTCATCCCGCTGAACCTCGTGTTCGGCATCTGCCTGGCTGCCGGTGGCGTCATCTCCAACTTCCAGCCGGCTCAGAAGGCTGAGCTCGTAGAGCCCGTCGCTGTCCAGCCTAATGCAGACGGCGGCTGGAGCGTCATCGACGGCGCCCAGATCGAGGGCGACACGGTCAAGGTCGACGGCAAGGTTGTCGAGGGCGCGCGCGTGGTCACCGAGCAGTTCCTGCCCCAGGGGCCCGCGGCTCCTCAGGTCGCCATCAAGCAGTCCGGCACCAACGGCGGCGGCTTCTTCGGTGTGAACTCCGCCCATCCGTATGAGAATCCCAGTGCCTTCACCAACATCATCGAGATGACCAGCCTGCTGCTGATCCCGGCCGCCTGCTGCTTCACCTTCGGTATCGGCGTCAAGAACACCAAGCAGGGCAAGGCCATCTTCGCGGCGATGCTTATCCTGCTCGTGGTCTTTACCGGCATCATCGCCGTTAACGAGCATATGGGTACGCCGCAGCTGGCCGATGGCGGCGCGGTCAACATCGAGATGACCGATGGCCAGGCGGGCGGCAATATGGAGGGCAAGGAGAGCCGCTTTGGCATCGCCTCCTCTTCCACCTGGTCCGCTTTCACGACGGCTGCTTCCAATGGCTCGGTCAACTCCATGCACGACTCCTACACCCCGCTCGGCGGGTTTGTCCAGATGCTCCAGATGGCTCTGGGCGAGGTCGTCTTCGGCGGCGTGGGCTGCGGCCTGTACGGCATGATCGGCTTCGCCATCCTCACAGTGTTCATCGCCGGCCTTATGGTCGGACGCACGCCTGAGTTCCTGGGCAAGAAGATCGAGCCGGGCGAGATGCGCTGGGCAGTTGTCCTGTGCCTGGCAACTCCGTTTGCCATTCTGGTGTGCTCGGCCATCGCCTGCATGGTGCCCGGTCTTGCCGACCAGCTCAACAATGGTGGCGCGCACGGCTTCTCCGAGGTGCTGTATGCCTTCACCTCATGCGGTGGCAACAACGGCTCGGCGTTTGCAGGCATGAACTGCAACAATCCCTGGATCAACGTCATGCTCGGCCTCGAGATGCTGTTTGCCCGCTTCATGCCCATCATCGGTACGCTGGCTATCGCCGGCTCGCTGGCCAAGAAGGGTAGGGTCGCCGAGAGCGCCGGTACCCTGTCTACCACCAACGGCATGTTCGTATTCCTGCTCGTGTTCATCGTTCTGCTGATCGGTGCCCTGAGCTTCTTCCCGGCCCTGGCGCTTGGCCCCGTTGCCGAGTTCTTCCAGATGATTGCGTAAAGGAGGACGCAGATTTATGGCTATGCAAAAAGACATGATGGGCCGCGCGGTCCGCGACTCGTTTGCCAAACTGGATCCTCGCGTCCAGATTCAAAACCCGGTCATGTTCCTGGTGTGGCTTTCCGCCGTCATGACCTCCGTCCTGGCCGTCGCTTCCATCTTCGGTGTGCAGGACGCGGGTGTGCCCACCTACTATGTGGTCACCATCGCGGTCATCCTGTGGCTCACCGACCTGTTCTCGAACTTCGCCGAGGCGCTTGCCGAGGGCCGCGGTAAGGCTCAGGCCGATTCCCTGCGTGCGGCCAAGAAGGATGTCGAGGCCCATCGTATCGAGTCCGTTGAGGACAAGGAGCACTTCACCGTCGTTCCCGGCACCGAGCTCACGCGCGGCGACCTGGTGATCGTACGCGCCGGCGAGCAGATTCCCGGCGATGGCGACGTCATCGAGGGCGCTGCCTCCGTTGACGAGTCCGCCATCACCGGCGAGTCCGCCCCCGTGGTCCGCGAGGCCGGCGGCGACCGCTCTGCCGTTACCGGCGGTACCACGGTGCTGTCCGACTGGATCATCGTCAAGATCTCCAGTGAGCCCGGCCAGAGCTTCCTGGACAAGATGATCGCGATGGTCGAGGGTGCCGCGCGCAAGAAGACCCCTAACGAGATCGCTCTGGAGATCTTCCTGGTGGCCCTTTCCATCGTCTTTATCCTGGTCACGCTGGCCCTGTATTGTTACTCCTGCTTCTCGGCCGGTCTTAACGACATGGTCAACCCCACGGCCGTGACCACGCTCGTGGCACTGCTCGTGTGCTTGGCTCCCACTACCATCGGCGCCCTTCTGTCCGCCATCGGCATCGCCGGCATGAGCCGTCTGAACGAGGCCAACGTGCTGGCCATGTCCGGCCGCGCCATCGAGGCCGCCGGCGACGTCGACATCCTCATGCTCGACAAGACCGGCACCATCACCCTGGGTAACCGCCAAGCCGCCGAGTTCATCCCGGTCGACGGCGTCGATCCCGCGGAGCTGGCCGATGCCGCTCAGCTTTCCTCGCTGGCCGACGAGACCCCCGAGGGTCGTTCCATCGTCGTGCTCGCCAAGGAGCAGTTTGGGCTGCGCGGCCGCACACTCGAGGATAAGGGCATGGAGTTCATCCCCTTCACCGCGGCGACTCGCATGTCCGGTGTGAACTACGAGGGCAATGAGATCCGCAAGGGCGCTGCCGATTCCGTGCGCACCTATGTGGAGGCAGCCGGCGGCGTGTTCTCCCAGGAGTGCGACGAGGCCGTCGAACGCATCGCCAAGGCCGGCGGCACCCCGCTGGTCGTGACCAAGAACTGCCGCGTGCTGGGCGTTGTGTACCTCAAGGACATCATCAAGTCCGGCGTTAAGGAGAAGTTCGCCGACCTGCGCAAGATGGGCATCAAGACCATCATGGTGACGGGCGACAATCCGCTCACCGCCGCGGCAATCGCCGCCGAGGCCGGCGTTGACGACTTCCTGGCCGAGGCCACCCCCGAGGGCAAACTCGAGAAGATCCGCGAGTTCCAGCGTGAGGGTCACCTGGTCGCCATGACCGGCGACGGCACCAACGACGCGCCGGCGCTCGCCCAGGCGGACGTCGCCGTGGCCATGAACACCGGAACCCAGGCTGCCAAGGAGGCCGGCAACATGGTCGACCTCGACTCCAGCCCCACCAAGCTCATCGAGGTCGTGCGTATTGGCAAGCAGCTGCTCATGACCCGCGGCTCGCTCACGACCTTCTCGGTGGCCAACGACGTGGCGAAGTACTTCGCTATCATCCCGGCCCTGTTCTCGCCGATCTATTCGGGACTGGGCGCCCTCAACATCCTGGGCCTCACCAACCCGTTGACGGCCGTGCTGTCCGCCATCATCTACAACGCGCTGGTCATCGTCGCGCTAATTCCGGCGGCTCTCAAGGGCGTTAAGTACCGCGAGGTCCCGTCCGGACAGCTGCTGACCCACAACCTGCTGGTGTGGGGTCTGGGCGGTATCGTGGCGCCGTTCGTATTCATCAAGATTATCGACATGCTGCTGGCCTTGTTCGGCATTGGCATGATGTAGACGGAGGTTTGTATGTTCAAAGGTATCGCACCGCGCGCACTTGGCGTGTTCGCGTTGTTTACCATCGTCTGCGGCCTGGGATACACGCTCGTGGTGACCGGCATCGCTCAGGTTACGTTCCCGTATCAGGCGAACGGATCGCTCATTACGGTCGACGGCAAGGTTGTGGGTTCCGAGCTCATCGGCCAGAACTTCGATGACGATGCCCACATGTGGGGTCGTATCCAGAACGTGTCAATTGTCGAAGGCGAAGACGGCGAGCTCATGGCGTATGGTGCCCCGTCCAACCTGTCCCCGGCGAGTGAGGAGTATCGGCAGCTTGTGGATGCGCGCGTGAAGAAGATCCGCGCCGCCAACCCCGATGCCGATATGGACGCTGTGCCCGTCGACCTGGTGACGTGTTCGGGGTCCGGCCTCGACCCGGAGATCTCCCCCGATGCCGCCGAGTACCAGGTACCGCGCCTGGCGAAGGCCACGGGCAAGAGCGAAGGCGAGGTGCGCGACATCATCGCCCGGTGCACCAGGGGCCGATTCCTGGGCGTCTTCGGCGAGCCCACGGTCAACGTGCTCAAGGTGAACCTTATGCTGGACGGCGCGCTGTAGGTGAGGGAGTGGCGGATGAGGGCATGACTGACTATCTGAGCCCTCAATTCCACCCCGCCCATCAGTTGCGGTGAAATACGGACTGTTTTTGCTGTCAGATGCCTCATCTATTCCGTATTCCACCGCAACTTTTTCGTGAGGGTCGGGATTGAAGGTGGGGAGTGCGAGCGAGTGCAGATACGGCAGTTGCTGATACGATAGGTACATCAGCAACTGCCGCCGAGCGGCTCAAACGAAAGGAAGCCTGCATGGAGTCTTCAGCCTACCCGATGCTCTTTAGCCCGATCAAGGTCGGTACGACCGAGGTCAAGAACCGCGTCTTTATGCCGCCGGTGTCTACCAACCTGGCCGATCACGGCTATGTGACCGACGATTTGGTCGATCATTACCGCGCCCGTGCCAAAGGCGGCGTGGGCCTGATCATCACCGAGGTCGTGACGGTCGAGCCCACCTATACCTATCTGCCGGGCGACATGTGCTGCTACGACGACACGTTTATCCCCGGCTGGGAAAAGCTCGCTGCGGCCGTCCACGAGTACGGCTGCAAGATCATGCCGCAGCTCTTCCACCCTGCCTACATGGCCTTTAACATTCCGGGCACGCCGCGCCTGGTCGCTCCGTCCTTTGTGGGTCCGTCCTATGCCCGCGAGGCGCCGCGCCCCATCACGGTTGATGAGATCCACGAGCTCACGCATCAGTTCGGCGACGCCGCCGTGCGTATGCAGAAGGCCGGCGTCGATGGCGTCGAGGTCCATGCGGCGCACGCCCACGGCATGCTCGGTGGCTTTTTGACCCCGCTCTACAACAAGCGTACCGACGAGTACGGCGGCTCGCTCGACGCCCGCATGCGCTTCTTGCTCGAGGTCATCGCCGAGATTCGCGAGCGCTGCGGCAAGGACTTCATCATCGACGTCCGTATCTCGGGTGACGAGTACACCGATGGCGGCCTGACCCTCAACGACATGATCTACGTCTCGCGCCGTCTGGAGAAGGCCGGCGTCGACATGATTCACGTGTCGGGCGGTACCACCATCAAGCGCGGCTCTGCAATTCCGGCCGCCGGCACCCAGCAGGCCTCGCACGCCGCCTGCTCGCGCGAGATCAAAAAGCATGTGAACATTCCCGTTGCCACCGTCGGCCGCATCAATGAGGCATGGATTGCCGAGGAGCTGATTGAGGACGGCGCCGCCGATATCTGCATGATGGGCCGCGCCAATCTGTGCGACGCCGAGTTCTGCAACAAGGCGGCCGCCGGCAACGCCGACGAGATCCGTCCCTGCATCGGTTGTCTGCGCTGCCTGAACGGCATCATGTTTGGCAAGCGCATCTCCTGCACCGTCAACCCGGACGTTGAGCGCGACGAGGCCGGCTACGAGCCTGCCGCCGAGGCAAAGAACGTGCTGGTTGTGGGCGCCGGTCCTGCGGGCATGGAGGCAGCCTACATTGCCGCCAAGCGCGGCCATAACGTGGTGCTCGTGGATAAGCAGGACGAGCCGGGCGGCGAGATGCGCATTGCGGCCGTTCCGCCGGCAAAGCAGGAGCTCACCCGCGTAATCAAGTATCAGTACCGTCGCCTAGCCGAGGCAGGCGTCACGTGCGTCTTTGGTACCGAGCTTTCGGCCGAGGACATTCAGCGCGACTACGCGGGCTACGAGGTCGTCCTGGCTTATGGTGCCGAGCCCATCGCTCCGGCCTTCATGCAGGGCTTTAAGCAGGTTATGACGGCCGACGACCTGCTGGGCGGCAAGGCTTTCCCGGGCAAGAAGATCGTCATCGTGGGCGGTGGCACCGTTGGCTGCGAGACGGCCGATTACCTGGCCCCGCTGGTCAACGACCTTTCGCCGGCCAATCGCGATGTCACCGTTATCGAGATGACCAAGACGCTCGCCGCCAACGAGGGCGGTGCCGGTCGTGCGGTGCTCATCACGCGCATGCTCTCCAAGGGCGTTCACGTGCTGACCGAGGCCAAGGTGACCGAGATCACCGAGGACACCATCAGCTACGAGAAGGACGGCGAGGTCCACACCATCGCCGATGCCGATACGCTGGTGCTTGCCATGGGCTACCGTCCCAATACCAAGCTGGCCGATGACCTTACCGCTGCCGGCGTTGCCGCCCACGTGCTGGGTGATGCCCAGAAGTGTGGCAACATCCGCGACGCCATCGGCGATGGCTACAAGGCTGCCTGCGAACTCTAGTCAACCCCTTGCTGCATGAGGAGGGGCGTCTCTGCGCCATCCGATAGCAAAACAGCGGTGGTGTCCCGGGTTTTGGGATGCCGCCGCTTGCTCTTGTGATCCTGGCGACGCGAGCGCGCCCTATTTCACCTCAACTGAGGGAATGGGGGATGCGATAGTATTGCATGGTGGTATTCGACAAACCGTGGGCTTCATCCGAGGGCTTTATGGAACAACACCAGCATTATCAGAGCCTGCAAGACCAGGCATACAACGCATTGCGCTCCAAGATCATCTATGCCGAGCTCAAGCCCGGCACGCGCCTTTCGGCGATTGGTCTGGAAAAGGAGACGGGAATCGGGCGCACGCCCATTCGCGAGTCCTTTGTACGCCTGCGTGAGCAGGAGCTGGTGGAAACGCGCCCCAAAAGCGGCACCTACGTCTCTAAGATCAGCATGGAACACGCCGAAAACGCCTGCTTCTTGCGTGAGAAGCTCGAGAGAAGCGTGCTTATTAAATGCTGTTCGGCCGCCACGCCCGAGCAAAAGCATCGGCTCGAGCAGATTCTTGCCGAGTCCGAGTCGCTCGACCATAGCGAAACGCGTCGCTTTTTCGATCTGGACAACCTGTTCCATGAGACGTGTTTTGAGATTGCCGGCCGCCACATGTTGTGGGATTGGATGAAGAGCGTCAATACGCATTTTGAGCGATACAACTGGTTGCGTATGGTGTCGCAGAATCTGGATTGGGAACCGATTCGTCGGCAGCATCGCCGGATTCTCGAGGCCATTAAGAAGGGCGACACCGACACGGCGAGCTATCTGGCAGAGACGCACCTGCACCTGATGCCCGAGGAGCAGGGCCCGGTTATCGCCTTGCATCCCGACTATTTTGAGCTGTCCAAAGACTCGTTCATCTAATCAATCCCCATATAAGTTGCGGTGAAATAGGGACTGTTTTGCGACCTAGGTGGCGCAAACAGTCCCTATTTCACCGCAACTGCGTTGGGGCGTAACCGGGGCACGAAAAAGCTGCGGCGCCGCTTGGAGGAAAAGACCGGAAGCAAGGGTCTATTCCTCCAGACGGCACCGCAGCTGTTTTGGTGGCTCGGCTTTTGTCGAAGTGGCTTAGTTGAGCGCGACGGCCAGCCGAGTAGGCAAAGCGGCTTGGAGGCGTGTCGCTTCCGTCACGTTCTATCAGCATACAAGACGGTTTTGGTTCTTGTTCGTGACGGAAACGGCGCGCTTCCGAGCCGCTTTAAAAGAAAGGGGGCGAGGTTTAGGGCACGCCCCCTTTCACGATAGAGAGCTAAACCTAGCCGCGGACCTTCTTGACGACGTCCATGGCCTCGTGGGCGATCTGCTCGACCTTGGAGAAGTCGCCGTCGGCAAACAGGGCCGGCTTGACCATCCAGGTGCCACCGCAGGCGATGATGGCGGAGGAGCTCAGGTACTCCTCGACGTTGGCGGTGCTCACGCCGCCGGTAGGCATAAAGCGGTGACCGACAAACGGAGCGGCGAGGGCCTTGATGGTGTTCAGGCCGCCATACTGGGACGCGGGGAAGAACTTGGTGACCTTGAGGCCCAGGTTCTCGGCTGCGGTGACCTCGGAGGGGGTCACGGTGCCGGGAAGGACGGGCAGGTCGATGTCGATGCAGTGCTTCACGACGTCCTCGTTGTAACCCGGGGAGACGATGAACTTGGCACCGGCTGCGCGGGCCTGCTCAACCTGCTCGACGGTCAGGACAGTGCCGGCGCCAACGCACATCTCGGGCTCGGCCTCGGCCATAGCGGCGATGCACTCGGCGGCGCAGGCGGTGCGGAAGGTGACCTCGGCTGACTTCATGCCAGCTGCCATAAGGGCGTGGGCGAGCGGAGCGGCGTCCTCGACCTTGTCGAGCACAACGACCGGCACGATGCCCAGGGACTCAAGCGTGGTGTAGAACTGATCGAACATGATGTTCCTTTCGATGTGTGGCGCGCATGGGCGCGTGATTGCCAAATGTGCTGGTCAGGAGCCGATTTTGGATTGGTTATCGGAGGCACTGCTTGGGGTTCAAGCAATTCCAAAACCGGCTGCTCGACCAGTCATGTAGGGAATGCCAGGCAAAACCGGAATGGGACTGGTGGTTTTGCCCGGTCGGAGGAATCGGGGAGCGGGCCGCAGGGGTATGGGATTGGAAAGCTGCGGCCCGCGGAATGGAGACGGACTAGCGCGCGACGCGGGTGCCACCGTCGGCGGCTGATGCCACGGCTGCGATCTCGTCTGCGGTCACCAAGTTGGAATCGCCCTTGATGGTGAGCTTGAGGATCGACGCTGCAATGGCGTAGTTGACGGCGTCCTGCGGGTCAAAATCGTTGATGAGGGCATGGACGAGGCCGGCGTTGAAAGCGTCGCCGGCGGCAACGCCCTCGAGCGCGTGCACGTCGTGAGCAGGGGAGAACCAGTGCTCGCCGCTCTCGGCGTCAAAGAGCATGCCCATCCAGATGGAGCGCTCGACGCAGGAGATGTTGCGGACGACCGAGGCGACCTTCTTGCAGCCGTACTCGGCGCAGATCTGGCGGGCCATCTCGACGTAGGTGTCGCGCTCCTCGATGCCGTGGGCAAGGGAACCGGAGACGCAGGTCATGCCGAGGCCGGCAGGCGCATCCTCGTCGTTGGCGATGCAGATGTCGACGAGCGGCAGGAGTTCCTTCATGGTGGCCTGCGATTTCTCGGGCGACCACATCTTGCCGCGATAGTTCACGTCGCACACGGTGGTGATGCCCTTGGCGCGGCAGGCGGCGAGCGCCTCCTTGCAGGCGGCGGCCATCTCGTCGGAGACGGCGGGGGTCACGCCGGAGAAGTAGAAGACATCGATGCCCTTGAGGATCTCGTCCCAGTCAAAAACATCGCGCTTGGCCATGTTGATGGCAGAGAACTTGCGGTCGTAGACGCAGCCGTTGCCGCGCTGCGAGGCGCCGACCTCAAACACATAGGAGCCAAGACGGTCGCCCTGACGCACGACGCGCGTTGTGTCGACGCCGTAGGCCTTCAGCGAGCGCAGCGCGCACTCGCCTAGGCGGTTGGCCGGAACAACGGAGACGTAAGCGGCCTTGTCGCCCTGGTAGGCCAGGGAAAGCGCAGTGTTGGCCTCGGCGCCGCCGTAGCGGACGTCAAACTCGGTTGCCTGCTCAATACGCAGGTGGTCTTTGGGCGAGAGTCTCATCATGATCTCGCCGAAGGTAAGAACCGTTTTACCCATGGTCGCGCAGCTCCTTTTACTCATGCGTACACCTTTGATATGGCGTTGGCACGCAGGTGCCAAGACGGTAGGGTGCGTCTTTGCACCTGCGTGCCAACGCTCGCCGAAATCGGTTTACGAAATCGGTTTCGTTTCGAGTTGTAGTATACTCACCTACAACGTTTTGCAACCGAGATTTTTAAAAAAATGCCTAAAATGGCTCAGATCGCCGACAATTGGGAAACGGGGTGCGTTATGGCGCAGATGAGAATCAAGGACATTGCCGCCGAGGCGGGCGTGAGCCCGGCCACGGTCTCGCGCTATCTCAACAACCGCCCCGGGCAAATGACCGAGGAGACCCGTGCTCGCATCGCGGCAGTTATCGAGCGCACCGGCTATCGCCCACGTGCCGCCGCGCGCAATCTGCGCAGCTCGCGTACGAACCTCATCGGTGTGATTCTGGCTGACATCGCCAACCCGTTCTCGAGCGCCATGCTCGAAGGGCTTTCCGCCAGCGCCGCCGCGCGCGGCTGCTCGCTCATGACGGCCATTAGCGGCAACGACCCCGCTAAGGAGGCCGAGTCGCTCGCCAGACTTATCGATGCTGACGTGGACGGCCTGGTCGTTAACACCTGCGGAGGCAATGACGAGGCGATCGCCGCGGCAGCGGGACGTCTGCCCGTCGTGCTGCTCGACCGCGACGTTGCCGACGGCGGTGTCGATCTAGTGACATCTAACAACCGTGAGCTGGTCGCCGGTCTGGTAGACGCCTTGGCCGCTGCAGGCAGCGAGCGCCTGTGCCTGCTCACCGAGGCAAGCGACGACAGCCCCGTGCGTCGCGAGCGTGCCGAGGCCTTTGCCGACGAACTTTCGCGACGCGGCCTTGCGGGTGAGGTCGTCACTCTGGCCGACGGTGGCGCCTCGGGCGTCGGCCGCTTGGACGAGACCATCCGCGGCTATGCAGGCAAAAAGC
Source organism: Collinsella sp. CLA-ER-H5 (assembly GCF_040092375.1). NCBI lineage: Bacteria > Bacillati > Actinomycetota > Coriobacteriia > Coriobacteriales > Coriobacteriaceae > Collinsella > Collinsella sp. CLA-ER-H5. The sequence goes on along the minus strand of NZ_JBBNLR010000003.1, from coordinate 21,101 downwards.
TCGGCCTCATTGCTGTCAACGGCCTGGTTTTCCTGCGTCTGACCGAGGCGCTGGCGCAGCTTGGTCCCTCGCTGCCGGCGGGGCTCAAAATCGCGACGTTTGACGACTACCCCTGGAACCATGTGCTCTTTGGCGGCGTGACCACGGCCGCGCAAGACACCCTTACAATCGCCGAGCGCGTGGTCGAGCGCCTCTCCGAGCGCATCGACGTTGTTACCACTACCGTGGGCGAGGCCGCAAGGCTGGCTCCCAAGCGCATCGAGATCCCCGGCCGCATCGAACACCGCGCTTCGACCTCGCGCTAGTCTGTGTGATAATATATAGACAATGTCATACAGGAGGTATCCATGGCTGCGTCTGTACTGAGTGTGCGAGTGGACTCGTCAATTAAAGATTCATTTGCCGAGCTGTGCGAAGAACTTGGCATGACTTCGTCTGTTGCAGTCAATATGTTTATGAGACAGATGCTGCGCGAGCGTTCGCTGCCGTTTGTCCCTTCACTCGGTAAAAGCTCTGCGAGCGGAAGCGTCGCGGCGGGCATTTTGGATACCGCTCAGATTGAGTCCGCTGTCCGTGAGGCGGCCAGCCCGATTCCCGCCATCAAAAGCGTGATTCTTTTTGGCTCGTATGCTCGTGGCGACGCGCGTGCCGATAGTGACATTGACTTGCGTCTCGAAGTCGATCGCGATCAGGGCTTTGGCCTTTTCGCGTTGTCGGCATTCGGCGAGGCGGTGCGCAAAGAAACTGGGAGGCAGGTTGATCTTGTCTCGAGCGACCATCTTGATGCCGATCTTGCCGCGGTAATCGAGCGCGAAGGAGTGATCCTTTATGATCGCGCGTAAGTCAGACGGCCTGTTCGCGCACGTTTTTTGAGCGCTTGATACGCTTTAACCCTGCGGAAACATTTTTCTGCGATAGTATCTGCGATATAGACCAGTCGAAACCCGCCCGAAAGAAAGGGGAGCGACATGAACCAGCAGAACATCGATTACGTACTCCGCTCCGTAGAGCAGCGTGACATCCGCTTTGTGCGTCTGTGGTTTGTCGACATTCTCGGCCGCCTCAAGAACTTTGCCATTAGCCCCGAGGACCTCGAGGTCGCTTTTGAGGAGGGTATTGGCTTTGACGGCTCCGCTATCGAGGGCTTTGCCACGCCCGAGGAAGCCGACATGCTGGCGTTCCCTGATGCCTCGACCTTCCAGATTTTGCCGTGGCGTCCGAGCCACAACGGCGTCGCCCGTGTGTTCTGCGACGTGTGCACTCCCGATCGCGAGCCCTTCGCCGGCGACCCGCGCGCTGCGCTGCGCCGCATGTTCCATAAGGCCGAGAAGGCCGGCTACCTGCTCAACGTTGGTGCCGAGCTGGAGTACTACTATTTCCCCGACGAGCGCACGCCCGAGCCGCTCGACAACGTGGGCTACTTCGATCTTTCGGTGAGCGACGCCGCGCGCGACCTGCGCCGCAACACGGTCCTTACGCTCGAGAAGATGTCCGTGCCCGTGGAGTACACCTTCCACGCCGCCGGTCGCTCGCAGCACGGCATGAGCCTGCGCCACGCCGAGGCCCTGAGCATGTCCGACGCCATTACCACGGCCAAGCTCATCATTAAACAGCAAGCTTACGAGAGCGGTTGCCACGCCTCCTTTATGCCCAAGCCGTTGGCGGGCGAGGATGGCAGCGCCATGTTTTTGCATCAGTCGCTGTTCGACCACGACGGCAACAACGTCTTTTGGGGCGAGGCCGACGAGAGGTACCATCTCTCCGACGTCGCCAAGCACTACATGGCCGGTATCTTGGCGCACGCGCGCGAGATCAGCGCCATCACCAACCCCACCGTCAACTCGTACAAGCGCATCACCACGGGCGGCGACTCCGTGCCGCAGTACGCCACGTGGGGCCTGCGCAACCGCGCAAGCATGGTTCGCATCCCGGTCTACAAGCCCGGCAAGCAGCTGTCCACGCGCATTGAGCTTCGTAGCCCCGATCCCATGGCCAACCCGTATCTGGTCAACGCCGTCACGCTGGCTGCTGGTCTCGACGGCATCGAGCGCAAGCTGGAGCTCCCGCCCGAGGCCACGGCCGAGACGCTCAAGCTCAACGACCGCCAGATGCTTGAGGCCGGTTATACGCCGCTGCCGCGCTCGCTTAAAGAGGCACTCGACGTCTTTGAGGACTCGCAGTTTATGAAGGATGCCCTCGGCGAGCACATCCATAGCTTCTTCCTCAAAAAGAAGCGCGACGAGTGGCATAAGTTTGAGTCCACGATCACCGAATGGGAGATCAAGCACTACCTGGCGAACTCCTAATCGCGCTGGCTTGTCCCAGTACGATTGAGCTCATTTCTTTGGAGGCCGATATGTCCGAAAAGAGTGCCCTGTTCATGGCGCGCACGACGCGCTTCCACGAGTTTGCCCGCAGCTTGACGACCACCCTGGGTGTCGAGGTGAGTCTGGCCACCCCCGATTCGCCAACTGCGGCGCACGACTTTGACCTGCTGATCCTCGATTCCGATGGCATCCGCAGCGACCGCATCGATCAGATTGCCAAGTGGCTCGACGATCGCGGCGGCGTTCCCATGCTGGTGATCGTCGACGACGAGGCGCTCGGCACCCTGCGCCTGCCCAATCACGCGCATGCCGACTTTGTATGTCCCACGGCGACGCCCAACGAGCTCAAGGCTCGTGCGCAGCGTCTGATGGGCGAGGAGGAGCCCGTCGCCTCCGATGATGTGCTCAACATCGATAACCTTGAGATCAACCTGGCCACCTACCAGGTGACACTCGATAGCGAGCCCATCGACCTGACGCTGATGGAGTACTCGCTGCTGAGCTTTTTGGCGACGCACCCCAACCGCGCCTACAGCCGCGAGGTGCTGCTGCACCGCGTGTGGGGCTTTGAGTACTGCGGCGGCACACGCACCGTCGACGTGCACATCCGACGCATCCGCTCCAAGGTGGGCCCGCAGATCGCGGCACACATCACCACCGTCCGCGGCGTGGGCTATCTGTTTAAAGACTAGATTTCCACCACAAAGGGGACAGGCACTTTTGTGGTGGTTTTGACGCAGGTACGGATTCCTTTCGGGTCTGCGGCAGAACTTAAGCCTTCCTAAAAGATTGCGTTCTCATACACTTGCGCCCGCATATTGGGGTACAACTCAACGTGAACAATGATGGCCCGCCACATGTTTGGCGGGCCTTTGGTTATTTGACGAAAGGATCGCAGCCATGAGCGAGTACGATTCCCAGCGTCCCCAGGATGCGGGCAACGCCGGCGAGACCCAGCAGCAGCCGCGTGTGCAGGTGGAGTCGACGCCTGCCGGCAGTAACATTCCCTACGTGCAGGCCTACGACACGCAGACCGGCAAGCCGCTGGGTGGCCAGCAGGTCGTGAACAAGCACACGGTGGTCAAGACCAAGACCAAAAAGCTGCCGATCTTTATTACGGCGCTTGCCGGCTGTGCCTGCGGAGCCCTGCTGGTCATTGCGCTCATTATGAGCGGCACGCTCGATATCGGTGGTGGCAAGAATGCCGTGACGGCGGGTGCTTCGGGTTCGTCGACGCAAAAGATCACCATTGACTCCGAGGACACCACGCTGGCCGAGGCCGTTTCTGCTAAGGCCCTGCCCTCCGTCGTTTCCATTACCGCCACTTCGAGCGGCAGCCAGAATGGCTCGCTTTCGCAGTCTGCTGATGAGTCGGATAGCTCGGGCAGCGTCGGTTCGGGCGTCGTGCTCGATACCGAGGGCCACATCCTCACCAACAACCACGTGGTCGATGGTTACGACCAGTACGTGGTGACCATGGACGACGGCACCACCTACGAGGCTGAGTTCGTGGGCAACGATGCCTCGAGCGACCTGGCCGTCATCAAGCTCAAGGACGCCGACGCCTCCAAGCTCACGCCAATCGAGATTGGTGATTCCTCCAAGCTCAACGTGGGAGAGTGGGTTATGGCGATCGGCTCGCCGTTTGGCAACGAGCAGTCTGTCTCCACGGGCATTGTGTCGGCGCTCTACCGCTCCACGGCCATGAGCTCTACCAGCGGTAACACCATCTATGCCAACATGATCCAGACCGATGCCGCCATCAACCCGGGCAACTCCGGCGGCGCGCTCGTCAACGACAATGGCGAGCTGGTGGGTATCAACTCGCTCATCGAGAGCTACTCGGGCTCCAGCTCAGGCGTGGGCTTTGCTATTCCCGTTAACTACGCCAAGAACATTGCCGACCAGATTATCGACGGCAAGACGCCGGTGCATCCGTACATGGGCGCTACGCTTTCGAGCGTCAATGCGCTCAACGCCCGCACCAACAAGCTGAGCACCGATAGCGGCGCGTATGTGGCGAGCGTCGTCGAGGACGGTCCTGCTGCCAAGGCCGGCATTCAGGAGGGCGACGTCATCACCAAGCTGGGCGACGACGAAATCACGAGCGCCGATGGCCTGATCATCGCGCTGCGCAGCCACGAGGTGGGCGAGAAGGTCGAGATCTCGCTTATGCGCGGTAAGGACGAGAAGAAGGTCACCGTCGAGCTGGGCTCTGACGAGGAGCTGCAGAACCAGCAGCAGGACGACAGTTCGACCGACACCGGCAACGGCGGTATTACCGACGAGCAGCTGCGCCAGTACCTGGAGGAGCTGCTAGGCCAGCAGGGCCAGGGCCAGGGCTACGGCCAGGGTTTCTAACGAGCTGTATCGCATATGCCGAAGCCAGAGGGGCTGTCCCGCCAAGTGTGGGACAGCCCCTCTTTTCTTGTTGATCCGTTGGGGACGGAGGAAAACGGATCACTTGGGGCTGACAAGAGGCCTGGTTCGTAATGGTCTGGACAGTTAGTTCAGATACGTATAAATCTGGGGCAGCTTGGGATGCGTTTTGAGCAATTTTTGATTGGGATGGGGCTCGAATGGGTGTTTGGAAGGGAGAGCGGGACGTTTACATGGTCTCGAGGAGCCCAAATTAGTTGAAACAGGGGTGTTCGTGCCTGATTCAGCTCTAGGATTTATACGTATCTGAACTAACTGTCCACCCCGGTCTGGCGGCTGCCGATTCGGTGCGGTTCGAAAGGGCTATTCGACCCCATTGCGACCGGTGGTACTCTAGTATCCGTTTGAAATCGAGCGAAGGAGTGCTGCTATGGAGCAATCGAGCCTGTTTGGTGACGGTGTGGACATCGATACCGAAACGCCCGCGACCGCGGAAGCCACCGCACCGACCGATGCCCGTGCCCAGGCGGCAGCGCGCGCGGCCGAACTGCGCCACGAGCTCGACTACCACGCCTATCGCTACTACATGCTCGATGCGCCCGAGATCACGGACGCCGCCTTCGACAAAATGCTTGTTGAACTGCAGGAAATCGAGGCCACCTACCCCGACCTGGTGACGCCCGACAGCTATACCCAGCGCGTGGGCGGCTACGTGAGCGAGCAGTTTACGCCGGTCACGCATATGGCGCGCATGTATTCCATGGACGATGCCATGGACCTGGACGAACTCGACGCGTGGCTCCAGCGCACTGAGGATGCCCTCGGTGCCGGTAGCGTCACCTATACCTGCGAGCTTAAGATCGACGGTCTGGGCGTGGCCCTTACTTACCAAAACGGCACCTTCGTACGCGCAGCCACACGTGGCGATGGCACCACGGGCGAGGACGTGTCGCTCAACGTCCGTACTATCAAGGATGTGCCCATGCACCTGTCCGAGCCGGCGCTCGCCCACATGGGCGCCGACCGCGAGCGCACCATTGAGGTACGCGGCGAGGTCTATATGCCCAAGGGCAGCTTTGTGCGTCTGAATGAAGAGGCCGATGCCGAGGGCCGCGACCCCTTCGCCAACCCGCGCAACGCCGCCGCCGGCAGCCTGCGCCAAAAGGACCCCAAGGTCACGGCGCGCCGCGACCTGGCCACCTTTATCTATGCCATCGCCGATACCGACCCGTTGCACGTCCACAGCCAGCGTGAGTTTCTCGATTGGCTGCGTAGCGCCGGCTTTAGCGTCAACCCCAACGTGGCACGCTGCGCCACGCCGGCCGAGGTCCACGAGTTCTGCGCCCAGGCCCTCGAGCACCGCGGCGACTTGGACTACGATATCGACGGCGTGGTCGTAAAGGTCGACAGCTTCCAGCAGCAGCTCGACCTGGGCTTTACCGCCCGCGCGCCGCGCTGGGCCATTGCCTTTAAGTTTCCGCCCGAGGAAAAGCAGACCGTCCTGCGCGAAATTCGCATCCAGGTGGGCCGCACCGGTGTGCTCACACCGGTCGCCGAGTTCGACCCGGTGACGGTCGCCGGCTCCACCATCGCGCGCGCCACGCTGCACAACATCGACGAGATCCGCCGCAAAAACGTGCGCGAGGGCGACACTATCATCGTGCACAAGGCGGGCGACGTAATCCCCGAGGTTGTGGGCCCGGTGCTCGACAAGCGCCCGGTCGATTCGGTCGACTGGCACATGCCCGAGGTCTGCCCCGTGTGCGGCAGCCCCGTTGTCCACGAGGATGGCGAGGTCGCTTACCGTTGCGTCTCCATCGATTGCCCCGCACAGCTCAAGGAGCGCTTGCTCCACTGGGTGAGCCGCGGCTGCATGGACGTCGACGGCCTGGGCGACGAGATCGTCGACAAGATGATCGCCGCCGGCCTGATCCACGATGTCGCAGACTTCTACCAGCTCACGGTCGACGACATCGCAGGCCTGGACACGGGGCGCACCTATGCCAGCTCCAACAGCAAAAAGGGCGTCAAGAAGGGCGACCCCATTCCGGTGGGCCTCAAGACGGCCGAGAAAATCATCGCCGAGCTCAACAAGTCCAAGAGCCAGCCGCTCGGTCGCGTGCTGTTTGCCCTAGGTATCCGCCATGTGGGCAAGAGCGTGGGCGAGGTCATCGCCGAGCGATTCCTGTCGATTGACAAGCTTATCTTGGCGAGCGAAGAGGACATCGCCGAATGCGAGGGCATCGGTCCCAAGATTGCGGCGAGCGTTAAGCAGTTCCTGGCCGTGCCCGAGAACCTTGCCGTGCTGGAGCGCCTGCGCCAGGCGGGCCTGTCGCTCGAGGTCGATTTGGGCGCCGCGCACGCGCAAGCCGCAGCCGACGCTGGCGTGGCGGGCGAGCTCGCCGACGCACAGCCGCTTGCGGGTCTGACCTTCGTGCTCACCGGCACGCTCGTCAACCGCACGCGCGACGAGGCAGGCGCGGCGCTCAAGGTGCTTGGTGCCAAGGTCTCGGGCAGTGTTTCAAAGAAGACGAGCTATCTGGTCGCCGGCCCCAAAGCGGGCTCCAAGCTCACCAAGGCCGAGCAGCTGGGCGTGCCCGTGCTGGACGAGGACGCACTCGAGCAGATCCTGGCGACTGGTCAGGTGCCCCAGGCTTAGGACATCGATAATCAAATTAGAAAACCTCCCGGAAAGGTTGATACTTTCCGGGAGGTTTTTATTTGGGCGTGGTGGCGGGCAGCATGATCCGCGTCATGTAGGTTGCTGAGGGTGACCCTGCGGAGCGGTGTCGTTCCGGAGCGATAGAAGATTCATACAAAGCAAAGGGGCCCCGCAGTGAGGTCCCACAACAGGGCTGCCCCATCGTGATGAGTTTTATACACTTTAACATTAACATTAACGTGTATACTTAGCAGTAAAGATATATGTTGAGAGGAGCAGTTATGGTTACCGTCGCGTTTTCGGAACTGCGCCAAAACCTTACGCAGGTGGCCGAAAGGGTTGCCAATGATGGCGAGGAGGTTGTGGTCTTCAAGCGGAGCAAGCCGTTGTTCAAGATCGTGCCGCTCGACTATGAAAGCCCCGTTGCGGTGGAATATGACGCTGCTCAGGAGCGTGGGGGCGCAAAGCCGGCGTGCGGCACGGACAAGCCCAAGCGCGACGTGGGTACGATGTGGCATCCCAAGATCACCTGGAAGGAGATCCGTGAGATGCTCGCGGAGAATGAGGACTACCAGGAGTATCTCGATATCGTGGCTAACATGCCAAAGGGAACGCCGCTCGATACGATGACGGTTGAAGATGAAAAGCGCGTCGCGAGGGAGCGCTACCTATGAGGGCATTTCTTGATACCAACTTTCTGCTCGATTGCGTGCTTCCGGGCCGGCTGGAGCACGCAGCGGCGCAAACGATCAAGGGGCTCGTTGACGTGGGACTTATCGAGGGTGTTGTTTCGGCCTGCTCTCTCAAGGACGCGTACTACATTCTCACTAAACAGACAGACGAGGCGCGCGCCCGCGAGGTAGTGCGCGACTGTCTTAAGAGCTACTCGGTAGAGCCTCTCGACCAAGAAGCTTGTTTTACCTCCGCCTATTCCGATGAGCCGGACTTTGAGGACGGCTGTATCCGTGCGATGGCCGAGCGTGCCGGCGTGGACTTTATCATCACGCGTGACCGCGCCGCTTTTGTGCGCTCGACCATCAAGACCTTCTCGCCTGCAGAGTTCATCCGTGCGTTTCCGATTCCGGAGGAGTAAAACCGCCATATCGGGGATTGTCCCCGGCGTTTGGCGAGCTTGTTGGGAGGCTCCTGGTCCAGTGACTGTTACAAAAAACGGCTATAGCAAATTTGTTGTACTTCGATCTGAAGACTATGACTTCATGGTTCAGGAACAGGCTAAGGCTCGTCTGATGGCTCGTATAGCTGTGGCCGAGCGGGAGCGTACTGCTGGCATGGCGCGTGATGCCTTTGAGGCTCTCGATGACCTTGAGGCAAAATATGGCCTATAACGTCAAGATTCTGCTTTCAGCCGAACGTTTTCTGGGCAGTTCTTATTTGGACGGGGCAACCGGCACCGTGATCTGCGTCACGTAGGTTGTGGGATCGTCGCTGATGATGTCGTCGATCAGGGCAATCTCACGTTGCCCCGCTACGCTGCCAACTTGTCAAAAGCCCCGCGCCGGTTGAGCACGGTAAACGCGACAACACAGATGACCGCCGACAAAATCGATCCGCACGGCGAGGCGATGCCCATGGGAAACAGCGTGTCGGAATAGGCGTTCGACAGCAGCCACGCGCCCGGCACGCGAATGAGCGCCACGGCTAGTACGTTGTGCGCAAAGCCGATGTAGCTCTTGCCATACGCAGCGAAAAAGCCGCTAAAGCAAATGTGGATGCCGGCAAAAATCGCGTCGAAAATATAGCTGCGCATATAGCCGGTGCCGGCCGCGACTACCGCGGCGTCCTTGGCAAAAAAGCCGATAAACGCCGGCGCCACTAGCCACATCAGCACCGTGATCAGACAGCCGTACACCACCGAGATCGTCATGGCGTCTTTGAGCACCTGACGTGCACGGTCGCCCTTGCCCGCGCCGGCGTTTTGCGCCGTGAGTGCACTGACGGTAGCGCCCATGGAACTCGGCACAATGAACAAAAAGCTGATCATCTTTTCGGCCAGGCCCACGGCGGCAGCGTCGACGAGCCCTCGGTGGTTGGCAATGACGGTGATGAACATAAACGCCACCTGGATGCAGCCGTCCTGCACGGCCACGGGCACGCCGATCTTAAGAATGCTGCCGAGCACCTCGGGCTGGGGGCGCAGGTCGCTACGCTTAACGTGGATGTTCGTGCGACGGCTCTTGAGCCACACGAGCGCGAGGGCAACGCTTGCCGTCTGGGCGGTTACCGTGCCGAGCGCCGCACCCACGGGGCCGAGTCCCATGTGGCCGATAAATAGAAAGTCGAGCGCGATGTTGATGATGCATGCCACGCCGATCACGTACATGGGCGAGCGCGAATCGCCCAGCCCGCGAAAGATGGCCGAGAGGATGTTGTATGCGGCGATAAACGGAATGCCGACAAAGCAGATGCGCAGGTAGGCGGCGGTTCCTTCGACCGCCTCGGCCGGCGTGCCAATGAGTGCCACAATCTGCGGACACAATGCAAGCAGGACAGCGGCCAGCACCACCGAGACGCCCATAAAGAGCGTGATGGTATTGCCGATGGCGGTCTCGGCGCGGTCGAAGCGGCGCGAGCCCACGGCGTGGCCGACGATCACCGTCGTTCCCATGGCCAGGCCCACGAGCGTCACGGTAATGATATAGAGCGTCTGCGCGCCATTGCCCACGGCGGTGATACCGGCGGCGCCGCTAAACTGCCCCATCATGTACAGGTCGGCCATGCCGTAGAGCATCTGCAAAAAGTACGAGAGCATATAGGGCAGGGCAAAGACCGCGATGGTCTTAAGGACATTGCCGCGTGTGAGGTCGTGTTCCATGGGCGGGGCTTTCTGGCTGGGTTTGTTTACGTACCAGTGTAGTGAAAACCCTACAACGATTGTAGAGTCAAGGTTTGTGTTGACGCCGGAGCGAAAAAGTCTCGCGCACCATTATTCCGAGTGAATATGGACACACATCACGAGAACTCGCCGCCGGCGCTAACCTTGCAGAAAACGATTTCGGAATACTTGACACCATTATTCGGCGCGCAATAATACGTGCGTTTGCGAACAACGTTTGATGGGGGTTGAACCTGCGTGCGCAATCTCAAAATACTGTTTTCCTATCTAGGGGCATACCGTCGCGATGCCATCCTCGGCGTGTTCTTTGTGTCGGTCGAGACGGTGCTCGAGCTGTTTATCCCGGTCATCATGGCCAACATCATCGATGTGGGCGTGCCTGCGGGTGATATCAACTACATGCTGCTGCAGGGCGCGTACATGCTGGTGTGCGCTGCGCTTTCGCTGGTACTGGGCTTGGGTTATGCCTGCACGTCCGCCCGCGTTGCCTCGGGCCTAGGCGCTAACCTGCGCGAGGCCGAGTACAAAAAGATTCAGACGCTCGCTTTTGGTAACCTGGACAACTACGACGCCAGCTCGCTCGTCACCCGCATGACCACGGACATCACCGTTATCCAAAATGCTGTGGGCAACGGCTTTCGCCCTATGGTGCGCGGCCCGGTGACGCTTATCGTCGGCCTTATCTACGCGCTGATGCTGTCGCGCCCGCTCGCCACCGTCTTTGCGATCATCTTGCCCGTGCTGGCAATCGTACTGGGCGCCATCACCTATCGCGTCAGTCCGCTCTACCGCCAACTCCAGACCTCGATGGACCACCTCAACGGCGTGGTACAGGAAGACCTCACCGCCGTGCGTGCCGTCAAGGCGTATGTGCGTGCCGAGCACGAGGAGGCCAAGTTCGACACCGTCAATACCGAGCTCGCCGGCACTGCGACAAAGACCTTTGGCAGCGCGGTGCTCAACCTGCCGGTGTTTCAGCTGTCGATGTACGTGGCTGCGCTCTCTATCCTGTGGATTGGCGGCCGCATGATTCTCGCCGGCAAGCTGGGCGTGGGCTCGCTCACGGGCTTTATGAGCTACGTGCTGCTGATCATGAATTCGCTCATGATGATTTCCAACGTGTTTTTGCTGCTCACGCGCGCTCTTACGAGTGTGGGCCGTATCGCCGAGGTGCTCGATGAGGAACCCTTTATCGCCAACCCCGCGGGAGACCTCGCGATTGCGGCGCCAGCGGACGGCAGTATCGAGTTTCGCGACGTTTCCTTTAAATACCGCGCGGATGCAGCCGAGGATGTGCTCCAGCATATCGACCTTCGCATCGAGAGCGGCTCGACGGTGGGCATCCTCGGCGGCACGGGCTCGGGCAAGAGCTCGCTTGTGCAGCTGATTGCGCGCCTGTACGACGCCACCGAAGGCGCCGTGCTTGTGGGCGGACGCGACGTGCGCGACTACGACCTCGCCGCCTTGCGCGACGCTGTGGGCATTGTGCTGCAAAAGAATGTGCTGTTTACGGGTACCGTGCGCGAGAACCTGCAGTGGGGCAATCCGCAGGCGTCGGACGATGAGCTCCTCGCGGCTTGCCGCGCGGCGTGCGTGGACGAGTTCCTTGATCGCATCGGCGGGCTGGACGGCGAGTTGGGCCAAGGCGGCGCCGGTGTCTCGGGTGGCCAGAAGCAACGCCTGTGCATCGCGCGCACGCTGCTCAAGCATCCGCGCGTGCTCATTTTTGATGACTCCACCAGCGCGGTCGATATGGCGACCGACGCTAAGATTCGCGAGCACATCGCTCGGATTCCCGATGCGACCGTGCTCATCATCGCCCAGCGCATCGCGAGCGTCATGGATGCCGATCGCATTGTGGTGCTGGACGACGGTCGTGTCCACGGCGTGGGCACGCACGAGGAACTGCTGGCGGGCGACAACATATACCAGGAGATTTACGCCTCGCAGATGGAGTTTGCGAGGAACGCGGACGCCGGCGACGGCAGCGACGATGGTTGCGCGAATGATCCGTTTTCCTCCGTCCCCAGCGAATCGCCCTTGGAAGGGGGTGAGCGCCATGCCTAAGACCGCAGCCCAAGCACGCCCGGCCGACCTCAAGCGCACTGTGCGCCGCTTACTCTCCTACATGGGGCATGCCAAGTTCTCGTTGCTGGCGGTGGGCGTGCTCGCCTCCGTCGCCGCCATCGCGAGCCTCGCCGGCACCTACATGGTGCGCCCTATCGTTAACGGTTTGGCTACGGGCGGGGAGGAACTGCTCGTCAAGCAGGTCATCCTGACGGCGATCATCTACGCCGCGGGCGTGCTCTCGGCCCTGGGCTACTCGCAGATTATGGTGCGCGCAGCCCAACGTGTGGTGTCCGATATTCGCCGCGACCTGTTCGCGCACATCCAGACGCTGCCGCTCAGTTACTTTGACAGTACGCGCTCGGGCGACATCATGAGCTTCTTCACCAACGACGTCGACACGGTCTCCGAGGCACTCAACAACAGCTTTGCCAACGTGATTCAGGCGACCATTCAGGTGATCGGCACCACAGCCATGCTCATCATTCTTAACTGGCATCTCACGATTATCACGCTCGCGTGCGATGTTGCCATTGTGCTGTACGCGCGCTACTCGGGTGCCCGCTCCAAGCGCTTTTTTGCCGCCCAGCAGGCATCGCTCGGCGACTTGGACGGATACGTCGAGGAGATGGTCTCGGGCCAAAAGGTCATTAAGGTCTTTAACCACGAGCAGGCCAATGTTGCCGGTTTTGACACGCGCAACCAGGAGCTGCGCCGTACCGGTGGCGCCGCACAGGCCTACGCCAACTCGATGGTGCCTATGACCGTGGTGATCGGCTACGTCAACTATGCCATCGTCGCCGTGGCGGGCGGCATGCTCTGCATCAAGGGCCTGGCCGACGTGGGTGCGCTTGCAAGCTACCTGGTCTTTGTGCGCCAAGCCGCCATGCCCATCAACCAGTTTACGCAGCTGGGCAACTTCTTGCTCAATGCGTTGGCCGGTGCCGAGCGCCTGTTTGCGGCTATGGACCTTAAGCCCGAGGTGGACGAGGGCTGCGTGGAGCTGGTGCAGACGGGCGACGCCGCGTGGGCGTGGAAGATTCCCGAGGGCCAGGGTGTGGGCACGTATGGACATCTGCACGACGTGGCCGCCGTTGATGAATCGGGTCGTGCGGTGGCGGCCGATGGTACCGAGCTTGTTACCGGTCTGGTCCCGCTCGCCGGCGACGTGCGTTTCCACGCCGTGGACTTTTCCTACGTGCCGGGCACGCGCGTGCTCACGGACCTCAACCTGTTCGCCAAGCCGGGGCAAAAGATCGCCTTTGTTGGCTCGACGGGCGCCGGAAAGACGACCATCACCAACCTCATCAACCGCTTCTACGAGGTCGATGACGGCGAGATCACGTACGACGGCATCGACGTCAAGCACATTGCCAAGGCCAGCCTGCGCGGGTCGCTCGGCATTGTGCTGCAGGACACACACCTGTTTAGCGGCACCATTGCGCAGAACATCCGCTTTGGCAAGCTCGACGCGACCGACGAGGAGGTACGCGCCGCTGCCGAGGCCGCCTGCGCCGACTCGTTTATCCGCCGTCTGCCGCGGGGCTACGACACACCGGTCACGGCCGACGGCGCCAACCTGTCGCAGGGTCAGCGTCAGCTGCTCGCCATCGCGCGCGTGGCCGTCGCCGATCCGCCGGTGCTCATCCTGGACGAGGCCACGAGCTCCATTGACACGCGTACCGAAAAGCTCATCGAGCGCGGTATGGACCGCATCATGCGCGGTCGCACCACGTTTATGATCGCGCACCGCCTGTCCACTGTCCGCGGCGCCGACGCCATCATGGTCCTCGAACACGGCCGCATCATCGAGCGCGGCACGCACGAAGAGCTACTCGCCCAGCACGGCGAGTACTGGCAGCTGGCGCATGGCTTAAAAGAGCTGGATTAACCCGTTCGAGCACGATACTTTGACCCCTCCGTGCCCCTCACCTCGCCTCAAACCGTCACAACATTCGACGTTTTTTGCCAAAATCGGGAAAAGCATCGAATGTTGTGATGGTTTTTCTGCCACTCGACCGGGTGGAATCGCTTTCTTGCGCACGAAGGTGTGCGGACCCGTGGGCAGGGGAATAAGGTTGGTTATCCGACTCCATTGGAGGGCTCATGGACCTGCCGATCGTCCTGTCCCATAAGACTGCCTGGCTGTACCACAACGTGGCGCGCCCGTCCGAGCCGCTCTCGCGAGCAAGCAGCCTATACGATGAGGACTCGCTTACTAACGAGGCGGAGCCGACCGCGAGCCTGCCCAAATTGGGGCTCGATGCCAAGGGGCTGAGGGCTTCAACGGCAGTTGGGATCGTTACCGACTATCTGGTTGCGCTCGGTATTCCACGAGAAGAGCTCGATCATATCGACACGCTCGTCAACTTCGATTTTGAGCGCTCGACGCCGGCTGGATTTAGGTGCCACGTGTTTGGGGCGCCGGTACCTCCAGGCCATCTTATCGAGGTGGCAGAGGGCCTTCTGGTGGTTGATGAGGCCATGTGCTTTGTCCAGGCGGGTTCGTGGATGAGTGAGCCCGAGCAGCTGGAATATGGCTACGAAATCTGCGCCCGATACCATTTGAATCATCTGTCGACAGGCGATTATATCGAGATGGGGCAGAGGTATACCGTTGCCGACTTGATTGCCTATTGCAATGAGAACCGATCTCGTCAGGGGGCTATACGCGCGGCCGCCGTGCTCAAGCGCGTGCACGATGGCGCGCGGTCGCCCATGGAGACGGCCACCGCAATCATGGTCGTAGCAAAACGTTTCCAGGGCGGGCTGGGATACGCCAAAATCGAGCTCAACCATAGGGTCGATGTTCCCAACGAGTTCAAGTGTCTCGCAAAGGCCGGGTATTTCGAGATCGACGTATATGCGCCTGCGAGCGGTACGGGGATTGAATACAACGGCTCGGACCATCTTGATAAACAGCGCAGCGCGTCGGATGCGGAGCGTATGACCGTACTGAGCGCGCTGGGCTTTAGGATGATCGTCCTCACCGGGACTCAGTTTGCCCATCAGCTGCAATTGCACCGGGCGATGAACGCCATTGCGCTCGCTATGGGCCTCAAGTGCGACCGAAGCGAAGCGTTCCAAAAGCGGCAGAACGACCTTCGAGAATTCGTGATTCGCCACTGGGACGGCGGCCTCTAGGGGCGCTTTGGTCTTTCTACGGGGTGCCGTGGGCAGGCAAACCATCACAACATTCGACGTTTTATGCCAAAAACGGGAAAAGCATCGAATGTTGTGATGGTCTGTGTGTTGAGGATGGGCTTGGGAAGTCCGTTTTGCTCGAAGCGACCTGTCCTGTCGTACGGGTGTCGGCATGATTCTCTCGTGGGGTATTATGTTTTCCGAAGAATAAAACGCCGCGTGAGGGGAGGGCTGCGTGGACGGGCACGTGCAACATGACGGCTTTGGCCGCGATATCAACTACCTGCGCATTGCCGTTACCGACAAGTGCAATTTCCGCTGCATTTACTGCATGCCGGCCGATGGCGTGGCGCCCCGTGCACACGACGAGCTACTCAGCGCCGAGGAAATCGCCCGCTTTGTGCGCTTGGTGGCGGGGGAGGGCATTCGCCGCGTACGCCTGACGGGCGGCGAGCCGCTGGTCAGCCGCCGTATCATCCCGCTCATTCGCGACATCCGCGCGATTCCGCGGATCGAGGACATCTCGCTCACCACCAACGGAGCCCTGCTGCCCAAGCTGGCGCCGCAGCTCAAGGACGCGGGGCTTAACCGCGTCAACATTTCGCTCGACACGCTCGACCCTACGCTCTTTGGAAAGATCACGCGCCTGGGTCGACTCGAGCAGACCATGGCTGGCATCGACGCGGCGCTGGCTTGGGGCTTTGAGCCCGTTAAGGTCAACTGCGTTGTTGTGCGCCGGCTCAACCAGGATGTGGCGGCCCTCGCACGACTGACCGTCGACCGCCCCATCCACCTGCGCTTTATCGAATACATGCCCATCGGCGACGAGCGCACGAGCTCGCATTGCGCCGTGGACCCTCACGCACCCACGCTCAACCCCGAGTTGTGGGATGCGAGCGACAGCGTGCCGAGCGACGAGCTGCGGGCGCGCGTCAATGCCGGGGCCGCCGCGATGGGTCTGGGCGAGCTCGAACCGCTTGACATCACCGACGCTCCTGCCGGCGCGGGCCCCGCGCGCTATTGGCGCTTTCCGGGCGCGGCGGGAACGGTCGGCTTCATCAGCGCCATGTCCAACCATTTTTGCGCGAGCTGCAACCGCCTGCGCCTGACGGCCGATGGCAACGTGCGTCCGTGCCTGTTCAGCGATGCCGAGTATTCGGTGCGCGAGGCGTTGCGCCGTGGTGATGATATGCAGGTACTTTCGATTTGGCGCGATGCTGTGGCCCACAAACCGCAGGAACACGCGATAATTGAGGGCACGCAACGATTTATGTCCCAAATCGGAGGATGATCATATGGCCAAGAGCAGGTACGCCGATGCCACCAAGGCCGCTCGCAGGGCCGCGATGTCTGCCCATAAAGCCACGGCTGCTGCCAGCAACACCGCTGGGTCCGCGGCGGTACAGCCGTCCGCCGGCACTGTTGCCGAGCCCGCCCGCGACGCCCGCCGCGACGAGCTGACGCACGTGGATGCCAAGGGCGAGGTGCGCATGGTTGACGTGTCCGACAAGGCCGAGACCCATCGCATTGCCATCGCCGAGGGCACGATTCTTATGCACCCCGAGACGCAGGCCATGGTGCTGCAGGATGGCGCTAAAAAGGGCGACGTGCTCGCTTGCGCACGCGTTGCGGGCATCATGGCCATCAAACGTACGAGTGACATCATCCCCATGTGCCATCCGTTGCTCATTACCAAGAGTAAGTGCGATATCGAGCCTATCGCGCCGGCGGGGACGCCTGCCGAGGACGTGCCCGAGGGCTGGGCGCCGCCGCGCGCGGACGGGCAGGTTGGCTTTCATGTGTTGGTCACGGCGGGCGTGACGGGCAAGACGGGTATTGAGATGGAGGCCCTGACCGGCGCGAGTGCCGCGTGCCTCACGATCTATGACATGTGCAAGGCGGTCGACCGCGGTATGGAGATCGTCGACGTGCGCCTGCTGCACAAGGAGGGCGGCCGCTCGGGCGTGTGGGATCGCGCAGGGCGTCAGGCCGCTGCTGTTGAAGCCGTGGCCGCTGACGGTGCCGCGCCCGCGAGCGCATCCGTCGCCGTCGCGCCCGCAGCTCCGACACCGGCCGTCCCCGCGATCGCGTTTATCGGCTACCAAAACTCGGGCAAGACCACGCTCGTCGAGAAGGTCATTGCCGAGCTCACCCGTCGCGGCCTGCGCGTGGGTTCGCTCAAGCATCATGGGCATCATGGCTTTGATATCGATGTGCCCGCTAAGGACACCTGGCGCCATCACCAGGCCGGATCCAAGCACGTGGGCCTCATCTGCGCCACGCGTTGGGCGGAGTACGCCGACACGCGCGAGGAGAACGAGATGCCCGCGCGCGAGCTGCTGTCGCGCTACAACGATGTCGACGTGGTGATCATCGAGGGCTACAAGACCGAGGGCTTCGACAACATCGTCGTCGCGCGATCTGGTGTCGACCGTCTACGCGGCAAGAGCTCGCTCGACCTGGTCGACGGTCACACGCTGGCCCTTGCCTGCAACGAGGCCCTGGCACGCCAGGCCTTCGACGCCGGCTTTGCGACCCGAGCCATCAACATCAACGACGCTCGAGCCATCTGCGACCTTATCCAAGATCACCTTTAAGGCTTGACGCTGCGCTGTCATAACGTGCCAAAAAGGGACAGGTTTATTTTGGCAGGTTTTATCTGGGCAAACGTCATTCCACCACAAAGGGGACAGGCACCTTTGTGGTGGTTTTTGCTTTGGTAGATTATCGGGACATGCCTTACAATCTACCAAGTAGTTCATGACGGGCGAAAAACGGAGAAAAGGGGCTCGATGCGTCCTTAATGTTTCATGCGGATAGATTGATTTGACAGACGGTGGCGAATGCCCACCGCCCGTATTCGTATGAAACAAGGAGTCTCCATGCTATCATCTCTTTTCTCAAAGCCTCAATCGTCGCTGTCCGTGCAGGCCAAGCGCCTGGTGGCAATGCGCTTCCTCATCTACACCGGTTTTCAGACCAGCTACTTTATCGGCGTCATCGGAACGCTCACCTATGCAGACGATGCCTCAGTCGTGGCGACATCGCTGGCCGTCCTGTTTATGAATGTATTTGTGATCCTGGGGTCCTTTGCGGGCGGCGCGGCGCTCGACGCCTGGGGTCCGCGCCGCCATTTCTTGCTGAGCATCATCGGCGCTCTTGCAACTGGCACGGCAATCATCGCCTTTGGCAGCACGACCGGAACAGTCCTTGCCGGTGCGATGCTCCTGGGCTTTACGATGGGATTCGCCCAGCCCATTGCCACGTCCTATCCGGCCTACCTCACCGACGATCCTGTCGAGCTCAAAGACATCAACTCCGCCATCGCCATGTTCTCAAACGTGAGTATTATCGTCGGACCCACGTTGGGCGGCTTTGTCGCGGCGGCTGCGTCGTCGCGCGCGGTGTTTGTGCTTATGATGCTCTTTACCGTGCTGGCGTTCGTCGTCGGTTGGGGCTTTAGGCCGCAGACCAGCCATGTCGCCGGGGATGCGGATGCCGATTCGGCGGAGGAAGGGGAGCGTGCGGGACAAAGCTCCAACCCCAGCACGTCCGCCCGCGCCACCTTCGCAGCCAGCATCAAGACAGTCTTCACCAACAGCGTCCTCGCGCTACTTTTCTGCATCATTTTTCTTTCGAACTTTGGCTATGGAGCCTTCGACCCGCTCGAGTCGTTCTTCTATCGCGATGTCCTGCATGTCGGCGTTGAGTGGATGGGCTGGCTCTCGTCGGCCAGCGGTGTCGGCGCGGTGCTGGGCGCCGTCCTCGCGCTCCGCTTGCCGCCGCACCTGGTCAACCTTAAAACGCTGCTCGTGGCGCTTATGTCCGTGGGCCTGGGAAGTTTGCTCTATGTGGGAACACCGTACGTGGGTGTAGCCCTCGTCGGCCAGATTTTCCTGGGCGTGGCGTGGGGCGTCGTCAACCCGCTCCACAACACCATTGTGCAAACGACGGCCCCGCTCGAGCAGCTCGGTCGAGTGAACTCGGTCATGGGCTTTGGCAATATGTTCGCCGGCGTGGCGCCGCTGGCGATTGCCCCGTGGCTGGCGGCGACATTTGGCGTACAGCAGACACTCGTGGGGGCAGGCATGGTCGTGACGGCGGTCCCTACGGCGTTGCTGCTGTTTGGACGCCGGCATTTTGATCGTGCCGCAAGGCAGTAAAAACCATCACAACATTCGATGGAAATCTCAATTATGGCGAAAAACATCGAATGTTGTGATGGCTTGGCCCGCAAACGTCACTTCCACCACAAAGGGGCCAGGCACCTTTGTGGTGGTTTTTGCTTTGACGGGCCGCACCTGCGCCTTGGTATACCATGTACGCCGTTCACGAATACACCCCACACCGCCGCACAACCCAGAAAGGCCCCCATGGACACCACCTTCAGCCACATCAAAGCCGTGTTCTGCGATATCGACGGCACGCTGCTCACGAGCCAGCACACGGTGTCCCCGCGCACCGTGGCGGCGATTCGCGCCCTGCGCGAGCGTGGCGTGCTCTTTGGCCTGTGCACCGGGCGCGACGCCCACGCGACCGAGGCCATGTACGAGCTCTGGGGCATTGAAGGCCTGGTAGACGTGCTGGTGGGCTGCGGCGGCGCCGAGGTCATCGACCGCGCGCACGACATCAACGAGCTGAGCTACCCTCTGCCGGGCGAGACCATCGCGCGCATCTGCAAGCACATGGCGGACCTTCCGGCAACGCCCGTCTGCCCCCGAGACGGCGTGTTCTACGTGCCCGAGAGCAATGCGTGCGTCGAGCACCTGTCGCGCGTCGACGGCGTGCCCTATCAGGTGGTCGATTTTGCCGAGTTCTTGAGCGAGCCGCAGCCCAAGGTGATGTTTACTATGACGCCCGAGGTAATGCCGCGGGTGATTGAGCGGGCATCGACGTTTGCCGATAACACTGTTAAGGCGGCGGCTCTGCAAACCACGCAGCGACTCTACGAGTTCATGGATCCGCGCGTGTCCAAGACGCGCGGCCTTGTGCGCGTGGCGGAGCTCAACGACATGGAGCTCCAGAACATCTGCGTGTTTGGCGATGCCGATAACGACACCTGCATGGTGGCTGACGCCGGCGTGGGCGTGGCCATGGCAAATGGCAGCGATGCCACCCGCTCCGCCGCCGACTTTGTAACCGCCAGCAACGACAAAGACGGCATCGCGACCTTTATCGAGGAGCATCTGCTGTAGCGCAGGGGGGAGAACCACCACAAAGGGAGCAGGCGCCTTTGTGGTGGCCTCAGGCGATTTGGGCGAATTGATACCGAAAATCTGCGCGAAAATTCAAATATGGTCGTCAGAACATTACGCTTCTAATCACCGATGGGTTTAAGATATTCTCACCAATTTGATAGGATATTCATCCCGGTTAATGGCCTACCGCTCACGGTCGATTTTCGATCGTTCACAGGATGTTTGCTCTTGAGCAAAATGTTGTGCAAATAAATAAAATGCTATTAAAAAACTGATAGCTGGCTTAATTACCAGTAGAAATAGATATTTCATAGCGAATAAACGAAGGTTAATCCGAGCAAATGTCAAGAGAATTGAGAATTCGCTACAAAACTATCGGTATTTTTGCCTAGATGTTCAAACAATCGTTATAATTGCATCACTTAGCGAGCGCAATTACAGATTGCGCAGATACGTTTGGATCGCGTCGA